>JAANXH010000022.1 GCA_018263355.1 Candidatus Woesearchaeota archaeon | reverse complement strand
ATAACAATAATCAACATAAGACCAAGGATTATCCGAGCCCCAGCCCAATTCATTTGCATTAATAAAAGATTCAATACCACAACAAGCAGAAGCATTTGAATTATTCTCAAATCTCATTAAAAAGCTTGGTGCTTGCTCTTCAAAAGTATAATTAATATCCTCAATATGTTCATTAATCTGAGCAAGAGTCCAATCAGTATGATTTGCAAAACCAATCAAATTATCATATTCCTCATTAATCATATAATATGGGTCATAGAAATGATCCACGTCCACAACACTTGTAATAATAGATGTTGTATTCCATCTCGCTATACCTGCATCCATTACAATAGTAATATTTAGATCAACACCAACTTGACTAAAACCAGTATCATTATCTTGGTGCAGTGTGGCATTATTTATTGTGAAATTCATAAACAAAATAAGCTCATCAGCTGCTAGTTCCTGAATCAAACCCAGTTTATATGGAAGAGTATTATTTACCATATTGTTAATACCATAAGTCTCATTTAGATTAATTGTATTTAGAGTACCAAAAAGTAAAACCTCACTAAAATTAGCCTGGACATTCCCAAGAGGTTGGTCAGTCATATTAACATAACTAATTAAAGCTTTAACAGCGCTGTAACTTGAGCCAGTCACTGATCTTTTAATCAGATTTGTATGCAGACTTTCCATTAATCCATTAGCTTTCATAACTCTGGTTCGAACAGTTGTAATTCTACTAACCTCTGGCAGGCTCTCATAACTGGGCATAAAAAACGCAATAATTGCTGCAACAATTGTTACAGTAATCAAAGTTAGAAACATTGCTTTTTTGTTCATTGCCAGATCCTCACCTCAGCTGTAGCAGGTCCCCAGTTAAACTCCTCTTGTATTAGTCCAAAAATTAGTTTCTTGGAACTTACTATTTGATCAGATTCATTTTGAAGAGAATCTCCAGGATTAATTGTTAGATTATATGTGTGTGTTGAATTATAAATAAACAACTCAAAGCCATAATTTTCTGGAACAGCATTATTAGTAACATTGAGCAAAAAATCTTGAGCTAACTTTTCCCTATCTGTCATATAAAAAATAGCTGTTTGTTCAAGTAAAGAATTATCTGTATTTGTTATATTTGTACTCCCATTTGTATAAAGTGAATATACAAATTCATTATTAACCTCATAAACTGAAGTTTCTGCAAGCAAATCCAAAATATCATCACTTAAAAAAATACCTTGCATCTGATATGGTTTTTGACTATGAAAAGAAAATATTAAAATTACACTTAAAACTAGAATACTAATAGCAATAAATGCATCTAGCATAAAGAAATACCCCTTTTTCATATGTTAAACTTAGTTAGAATTATATTTAAATCTTGTGAAAACTTCATATAATTATAATGATAATCCAAGTTTTTCAAAACTTTTTAATAAAGAATATTTTATCTCAGGATGGTCTTTTTCAAGATCCAAAAGTAACTCTGCTATCTCTTTGTTATAAGATTTTGTTTTCTTTCCCTCAAAACCTTTCAGCTTTGCAAAATGTAGTATCTCTTCTTTACTAACAGTCTTTAGTAGTTTAACTTCTTTTTTTTTACATTCTTTAGGATTCTTAGCAAACATTTTTTGTAATTGCATCTCTACTTCCTGGTCAAGGTTCCAAGGTATAACTAAGATATCACACTCTGCATCAAAGTCAACAATAACCTCAGATCGAATTTCATTTGCAATCCTCTTTGTTAGAAAAATAGTAACAGCAGCTGTTTGGGAGCCATCATCAATAACTCTTATTTTGCTGTTAGGCTTTAGTCTTTTGTGCACGCGAACATCTTTTCTAACCCTTTTCTCAATTAGCTTTACAAAACAACTATTACATAAGGGTCCTGGAAATGGTCCTACCTGCGATGTTTGTTTTATTCTATTACACTTAATACATTTCATAGTTATATCTAGTTTTTAATGAATATAAAAACTTAATGAATCATTTCTAATTGTTACTACTCCAAATTCAAAAAAACCGAAAAGTATTTATATAAGCTATATTTACTATAGAGTAGATAATAAATCATAATCACCTCTTTTTCCCGCGAAGGTTCTCTTCGGAGAACCTTCAAGGGTTTTTAACCAACAATTCACTTTTTTACTCAGAACTCTTTCTACATGCTTTCTCATGATTAGTCTTAGCGGATTTAGTCTTTAAAGATCTACCACAATAATCGCATATAAACTTTTCTTTAAACTGACTTTTAAACCATTTTACAATACCAAATCTGTTCATATCAATCTCCACAAACATATTTGGAAACAGTTTGTTTTTCATTTTCATATAAATTAAAACACTAATCACCACAATAATAACTGAAATCTGAATTGCAAGAACTGTTAAATCCCCAAACACAATTTTTTTCTCATGATTAAAATACATATCAAAATTACTCAACTCTAAAGCATATTCTGAATAAAGTATAGCAGATTCAGGATCATCTTGTTGCAAACTTTTTGCATATTCATAATAACTATAGCCTAAAATAGGAAAAACATCTCTTTTTGTTTCCCTAACAATCGTTCTCTTAGAAATCTCCAATTTACGGTTAAGCATTCTTTTCATATCATCCCTGCTCAAACCAATTACGCTTAGAATAAGATTTGTTCTAGCCTTTACTTTGGATGCACGATAAATACACAATTCATAGACTTGGTTTTGCATATCTGATTTAACTTGTTTTAGATCCTCATTAATCTTAAATAATGGCATAGGAAAAAAGGAGTTTGCATACTGAACTCTTTCCTGAGCTTCAGCTAACTTATCAAGACAAAACTTTCTCAAATCCTCTTCTCCTATCTCAAATTCCTTGCCTTCTTGTCCAAAAAACTCAGCCCAAGATTGTGCTGAATATAATCTTTCAATGCCTAAGGCAAGCTGTTTTAAGGATTGGTTCCTATTTCCGTCAATCAGTAGTTTTTTGCTTTCACTAAGATGCTCTTGTGATTCTTTAAGCCTTTCACTTACAACAAGATATGTCTGCAAATCAGATATTGTGTGCTTTGGAATTGTTGCAACCTGGTTTGCAAATCTATTAACATCATGACCTGCTATAGTGTTAAACCTCAATATTCGTTCATCAGATAAGTTATAGGTTAGTAATTTTAAGTACTGGTATTGAACATTAGCACCAAAACAAAAAGATGCTGCTGAGTAATAAGCTTCTCTGTCTAAAGCCTGCTTTGCACTTTCTGTTAAATTATTTCCCTTTTCAAATATCTTCTGGTGTTTGGGAAAATTATTAAATTGAGAATCAAATAAAATATCAACACTTCTTTTACAAAGATCTCCTGCAACCTGGGTCATAGTTTGTTCATACTGGGGCTCAATTTCCAAAACCTCGTCTGTTGCATAATATCTTTTACCAGTCATTTCATAAATAACCTGGTTAATCTCAGCTACTTCTCTTACATCCACACCATGTTCAGAACCTACCTCTACCATATCAATTGTTTTATTAGTATTATTTGTTTGGTTAATAATCTCCAAGTACCTTTTTCCTTCTGGTATTAAAACCACACCCATCTTGCTTTCTCCTGCTGCAATAATTTTCTCTTGAATACCAGCAACAGGCCCAATAATACCTCCTGAATTAATTGTGCCAGTAACAGTTATACCCTGGTCAAATCTTAAATCCTCAAGAACAATAATTGTTAGAGCAGTTGCTGCACCACCAGCAGAAGGACCACCAACAATAGGAGCTGCAGACCTAACTTCATAAAAAAAATCATACTTATCACAATTTTTATCCAGAAAATCACATGCAAACTCCTTAGCCATTCTAAAAGAGATTTGAGTGTCTACTTTTGTTAAAGGATAAGTAGAAATAAAAACCTTACCAGAACCAGACTTAATCTCTAAATCAAGATCAGCTTCAGCACCTTTTAGCCCATCCAAAGTTTCAGTAACTGCTAAAACAGTCATATGCCCTTTATCTGCCATGACAGCCGGGACTATTGATAGTATTAGAATTATTATTAATGCAAGCTTTTTCATAATATTCCTCTTTTTTATATACTCAAATAATTAATCATATATAAGAGTTTTGTTTAAAACAAAAATCATTGGGTAACTTTAGAAAAAGCAACATTTTTATACTTCAATTAGCTAAATTTACATAGGTGATACTAAATGTGGATTATAATTGGACTATTATTGTTCTTAATAGCTTTAATATTTGCAGTAACATATAATAGATTCATTGTACTTGAAAACAGAATAGATAATGCAGAAAGTCAGGTAGATGTTCAGCTAAAGAAAAGGCATGATCTAGTACCAAACCTTGTGAAAACAGTAAAAGGATATGCAAAACATGAAAAATCTGTTTTTAGCGAGGTTACAAAAGCAAGAACAGCCTGGTCAAAAGCAAAATCAGTAAAGCAAAAAACAAAAGCAGCAAACATGCTCTCTGGAGCTCTAAAAAGCTTATTTGCAGTAGCCGAGGCCTATCCAGACTTAAAAGCTAATGAAAACTTTTTAATGCTGCAGGAAGAGCTATCTGGCATAGAAAACAAAATAGCATATGCAAGACAGTTCTACAATGATACTGTGCTAACTTTTAACAATAAAGTTGAACAATTTCCTTCAAACATTATAGCTGAAATGTTTAATTTTAAGGAGCATCCATTCTTTGAAATAGAAGAATCAGAGAAAAAGCCAGTAGAAGTAAACTTTTAAGTGATTTACCTGTACATTGTCAAATATAAATTACCCATATACAAAAAACTAAACTAATTTTATTTATTTGAAAATTTTACAGGTTTAATATGTCTGAAAAACGTTGT
>JAANXH010000021.1 GCA_018263355.1 Candidatus Woesearchaeota archaeon | reverse complement strand
CAGATGCATTCGTTCACTTTGTTCACTCGGCAGCTATCTTGCGATAGCTTTTCAGACTCCAGAAGCAAAGCTTATGGATGCCGAACATAGCACGAATATGTAAAGTGACTGCATTATAATGCTACTGGCTAAACTCAGAAATCTAGGATTTATGTGTTAGGAACGCTAGTGAGATAAGGCAGGGGCCGATGGGAAGCGCAGCTTCCTGAGTATGATCAGGACGAACAGTCCTGACATTTGGACCCAACGCATTCTGAGTAATATTTGAATTGTAATATGAATTTTGTTATCTGCATTCCAACAAGAAAAATCAAATAAATTTGATCAGAGAAAAATAATTTGTTAAGTTATTACTGTTAAGTGATTAAAAAATCGAAAGATTTATATATGTGTGCAAGTTATTAGAAAATATGAAAACCAACACATTATATGATTCAACAAATACATATAGTTCATTGCTAGCTACCTTAATTTCTGCTGGGATTGGAGTATCTTTACTATTTTCTCCAATTTCAAAGCTGCCAGACACAACATTCCATACTCAAGATCAGAAAGCTCACATTCTTGAAGAGGCAGAGAAACCTACAACAGATTATATTGAAGCAACAGGATTAGACAGATTGGTATGAATGAAAAATTGTAAATCCCATAAGAAAAATGAGAACAATAAAACCAAGATACATGCTTGCAACTGGAATAGTTATTCTTACATCCTTACTAGGAGCCTGTAAACCTGATGCAGTTGGACAGGCATTAGGTGTGGAAGTAGAGTACGAAAAAGAACTTCCTTGTTTTACAGATTATGAACCTGCATTAGAAATTGCAAGAGAGTATTACAATGATGATATAATTATTGGATTTGATTGGTCAGAAAATACTTTTGGAAATAGTGATTTGCCTAGCCTATGTATTCTTGAAGTATACCGTAATTCTGAAACAGGAAAAATAAAAAAAGCATACTTTGGTCCAGCATTTAGTGAAGAAAATCATTTGAGATATAATGGCTTCAACCACTTAATAAGAGAAGGTGACCCCTTGGCAGATACTATTGATGCTACCCTTACTCCAACTGCAACTCCAACAGCAACTCCTCTACCAACAGCAACTCCAGAAACACAAACCCTAACCTATTGCCCTGGCTCTGGAGGAAACCTTAGTTGGTTATACTATAACAGTTGTGTTGCATCAGCTTTGCAGGAAACTGCAGTATATAATGAATTTTTTAATAAAGTACAAGCACTAAATCCAGAAGTTAATGTAAAAGATCTAGAAATTGGAGCAGATGTAAAATTTGAAGTACAAGGTCCTGTTGATAAAAGTTGTATAGATTATCTAGAGCAATAGAACTTTTTTTACTCTTTGTTTAATGTACTCCGTATTGATTAATTGCTTAACTAGTTTCTTTGGATCTGTAAATTCCCTGTTTACTTTTGCATATAATATATTATTTTTGACATAAACATTTTCATTAGCTTGTCTAAACATTTTTGCATGATTCTTACTGCTTACAGGAGGGCCTCTGTGCTCTTTTTGTTTTGGTAATTTGTCTTGTCCTAAAATATACCAGCATAATGCAGGTTGTTTTTTGTCCCATTCCCATCCTGAATTAATTATTTTGAATTCTTTAAGCTTTTTTTTGATATGCTGAAAGGATTTCATTATTTTTGCACCAACAATATCATCTTTGCCTTTTAATGGCTCAACCTTAAGAACAATTAGTTTGTTATTGTCTGCTTTTTGTTTTAATTTTTCAATTGTTATTTTCTTTTTTTTGAAAAACTCTTTAGAAGGATTTTCTAAGAACTGTTTAGCTATTTTTTTAAATTTCCTATATTTTTTTAAACCCAGAGCTGCGGCTGCATTTCTTTGTGGTTGCACAGGATCAATTATTACTAATGGGCCAAGTTTTGCTTTGTTTAGTTTTTTCCCATGGTTTTCTGGGTCTATTCTCATACCTTGCTGCCAATTTACAGCTGCTTTTAACAAGCTTTCAAAACCCCCATAATAT
Organism: Candidatus Woesearchaeota archaeon; assembly: GCA_018263355.1. Classification (GTDB taxonomy): domain Archaea; phylum Nanobdellota; class Nanobdellia; order Woesearchaeales; family JAGVZT01; genus JAANXH01. Next base: position 3,521 of record JAANXH010000021.1, on the reverse strand, counting down.
ATCACTAGTATATCTACTATATGTCCTGAAAATCCACCAATATAAGACTCCGCACCATATAGTCTATTTGCTTTAAGGAATGATTTTGCGAGTATAATTTGATTAATTAAATCTGGGTTTTTATTTGTGGCTTTTCTAACCCAGTCCACATGAAGTGGTGAAGCATCTGTTACATTACATGCCTGGCTGTAGTTTTCTATTTTTAATACAGGCACAACTTCGTATGTAAGATTATCTTGATTAAATTGAAAATACTCTCGTGAGCCTTGCAAAGACTGGATAGAAAACAGTTTTTCTAATACTTTTTTTACTAAAACAGAGATTTTTTCAACTTTATATTTGTAGTCTAATCTTGCAAATAGATCAACATCAAAATCTCCTTTAAGCATGGTTGACTTTGCAGCAGAACCACCTAAAACAACTTCTGCTTTGATTGACTGGTTTTCAAATTCATTGTTTATTTTTGATATTGTTTTGTTTATTTTTTCTTTTAGTTTATTTTCTTGTTCTCTTGACAGTTTTATTTTTTCTAGTATTTTACTATAGTCCATATTATGCTCAAGTAAATGAGTTTATAAAAAGATTTCGTAAATAAGTTCTATTTTAAGTAATCATTTGCTACTCTGGGACTGATTTTTAATATATTTTGTTTTGCCTGAAGTTTTCTAAATTGAGCTTCTAATTTAACTTTAGCTCTTTTATTTTCAAATTTCTTAAGAATTGGAACCCCTTTAGCAATTAGGTTTGTGACATAACTAATTACCAATGATTCAGTCAGACCTAATTTTTTTGCTATTTGGGAATATGTTAAAAACTGCTCTTGTGTATACAGTATTAGAAAAACTTCTTGTTCTCTTATTGTAAGTCTTACATCTTCCATTTGAGGTTTTTTTTCTTCTGCTCTGATATTTTGCAAGATCATGAGCTCCTCTATTTTTTCATTTAGTTTATCAATTTTCATCTCTAGTTTAGAAATATATTCAAAGTTTGACTGAATTTCATTTGTGTTTTCATTTATTGAATGAAGATGATCATTTAGTTCAGATTTGATTTTATTAAATGCTTGTCTCAACCTGTTTTCTTTTGGTAATAATTTCATAATTTTAGAAATAGTAATAAAATTTATATAACTTCCTACAAGCATTTATAATATGTTTACAAAAGCAAGGTTAGCAATAGTTCTTTCTAAGCTAGATGTTTTTAATAATCCAAAACCTCATCTTGAACAATATCCTACTGACTCAGAGATTGCAGCTAGTGTTTTATGGAACGCTAATATGCTTGGAGATGTTAAGGACAAGATTATTGCAGATTTGGGTTGTGGTACTGGTGTGTTAGGATTAGGTGCTCTGCTTTTGGGTGCTAAACAGGTTTTTTTTGTTGATTCTGATTCTGATGCAATCAGTATATGCAAAGAGAATTATGAAAAAATTGAATTTAAACTAACCAATCCACATTATTATAATGAGCCTATTCTAAAGTTCAACAAAAAAGTTGATGTTGTTATTCAAAATCCTCCCTTTGGTGTGCAAAATAAGCATGCTGATAAACCTTTTTTAAAAAAAGCTTTTGAGATTGCTGATATTGTTTATAGTCTACATAAGATTGAAAGTGAAGGTTTTATTGATAAATTAAGCAAGGATAATGGATTTAGAGTGACTCATGTATTTAAATATAGTATGCCAATTAAACAAACAATGGATTTTCACACTCACAGAATAAAAAGAATAAGGGTTGGCTGCTGGCGACTTGCAAAACAGAAAACATTTTAAATATAAGCTCTTTACTTATTTTTAATATGGAAATCGAATTTGTTAAGGATACAAAAAACAAAATTGTCTTTGAGATTAAGGGAGAAAGTCATACTCTTGCAAATGTTTTGGAAAAAGAGCTTTGGGAAGACTCCAAAGTTAAGGTAGCCGGCTATCATGTGGAACATCCTCTTGTTGTTGTGCCAAAGTTTGTTGTTAGAGTCAAAAGAGGAACTGATGCAAAGAAAACTGTGCAAAAAGCAGTTAAAAGGTTGGTTGCAAAAAATAAAAAATTCAGGAAAGCTTTTAAAGCTGCAAAATGAATGAGCTAATTGATCTAGCAAAGAGTTCTATTGAGTGTGTGTTTTCTGGCAAAGAAGTTAGTGTTGACAATAAGGTTAAAGAAAAGTTTTCAGAGAAACAAGGAGTTTTTGTTACTTTAACCATAGAGGATAAGCTTAGAGGCTGTATTGGTTATGTTGAGCCAGTTTTTCCTTTGTTTGAAGCTGTTATTAGAGCTGGTAAAGCGGCTGCTTTTAGTGATCCAAGATTCCCAAGACTGCAAAAACAAGAGTTTAAGCATGTTAAGATTGAGATTTCTGTTCTAACTATTCCAGAGCTTATTAAAGTGGAGAACAAAAAGGATTTTGATAAGATTGAGATTGGCAAGCAGGGTTTAATTATTAGAGGTCCTAGGGGTTCAGGTTTGCTTTTACCTCAAGTTTTTAGTGATCATAACTGTAGTGTTTTAGAAGCTTTAAAAATGACCTGCCAAAAAGCTGGACTTGCTTCTGATGCCTGGAGAGAGCAGGAGAATAAGATTTACAGGTTTGAAGTTGAGATTGTGGACGAGTAGTTCTTACAAATTAATTTGTTCTAATTTCGATATTTTATTGGAAAATTCTTATTTTGTTACCTATCAGTGACAAAAAACCGAAAGATTTAAATAGTGTAAATATATTATTTATTACTATATGGTAATCACTGCTGGTGGATTTAAAGACATTTGGAAAGAAGAAGTTGCTCCTGATGGGACTATGCTCAATATTGGACCCTATAAATTGGGAAAAGATTATTTTAACGTCTTACACCACCAAGATTCAAAGTGGAGAAATTATTAAGGGATCAAATGTAATACTCTGCCCAGGAAGAGAATGTTGATGTTTTGGTTAGGTATGAGTAAGTTAATATGCCAAAAACTATAAATATTTCTTCTTTATAGTATTAATTAATGCAAGCAAGAAATCTAGAATTAACTTGTCAGGCAACTAATAGAATTAGAAGACGGATTCTTGGTTTAATAAAAAACTATAGTCCCAATACCAGCAAACAGATAAAAAAATTAGTGAGAGATTATATTTCTTCAGTAAGAAGATTTGTGCGAAAACTTGAGAGAATCCGAAAACAAGATTTCAAACTTGCAAAGCATCAGATACAAACAATCAAAAAGTTACTAATTAAAAAGAAGTTATATGATGGGGAAGTTAAAGATTTATTAATTGAGATTGAAAAAACTCTTGAAAATACTGTTAAGGAAGATGGTAATTTTGTAAGCGCAATAAATAACGCAGATATTCAGCAAAATCCAATTAGAGGAGGAAAAACAAGTTATAGAATTTCAAGCATTTTAAGAGAATATACAAATGTCCAAAACAGAGAAAAAATCAGCAAAGATGTCCTAAGTAAAATACAAGATTTAATTTTACAGCACAATAAAAAATTGTTGAGAAAACCCTGGAGATTTAGACAATTAAAAAGATCGGAAGAGCA
>JAANXH010000020.1 GCA_018263355.1 Candidatus Woesearchaeota archaeon | reverse complement strand
ATTCTTCTAAGAAAAAATCTTTAACAATCCATCCTGTGCATTTAAGAGGATAAGAAAATGGGAGACCCAAAAATTATTTCCGAAGAAGCGATTTCTTTATATGATTTAAAAAAACAAGTAACTAAAATAAAAAAAAGAGACAAAGAATTAGGATTCAGAGTTACAAAGGTGGATGATTATCTTAATGATTATATAGTTCTAAAACAAAAAGAATACAAAGAGCTAGAAAAAAATCTCAACAGCTTAGATGTACCACGAATAAAAGATAAACACATAAAAAAAATCATGGATTTACTACCTAAAACTGTTGATCAGTTAAAAATAATAATTCAAGGCTATGCATTAACAGTTAGTCAAAAAAATATGAAAAAAATTGTCAAAGTAGTAAAGGAATTTGCTGAATAATCAGATTGGACAAAAAGAATTCTATTAACTTTAGGATTGACTTTAGAAACATTTATAAAACAAAGCTACTAATTGATAATATATGAAAAAGGGAAAAGAAGAGTCAGTAGTAGTTTTGGATTTCTTACCAAATGGATATCCATTTGATCGTAGGCCAAGCCATGTAAAGACTCCAATAGTACAATCTCTGGGTAAAGATATGTTTACTTTACTAGAATTAGTTCCTAAAAAAGGAATTCAACTGCAACCACACCAAGAAGTATACATTGGCGAAGGTAAAAGAGATAAAATACATCATATTGTTGGAAGGCTACCCTTTGATAAACTGACAAGAACAGCAAAAGCAGAATTAAAATTTGTGGTAGAGGAATTTGTAAAAAATGATGAACAAAAATATGTTGAGTTTTTCAATAAAGCTCGACCATTAAGTACTAGAATGCATTCCCTTGAGGTTTTACCTGGTTTAGGAAAAAAAAGAATGTGGAATATAATAGAAGAGAGAAAAGTAGAGCCATTCAAAGACTTTGCTGATATTAAAAAGCGTGTAAAACTAATGCCTGATCCTAAAACAATAATAACTAAAAGAATCTTAAAAGAACTATCTGGTAATGAAAAACATAACTTCTTTGTTAAAGCATAAGATTATTTTCTTAATTTGATTAACTTTATTGCTATTCAGAAATAGGTTATATATTTGGTTTTGGCCACTTAAACTACTCTGGAGTACTAAAATAAAGAAAAATTTATAATTTATAAGTTTTCTTATCTCCTATGCCCCATAAAACTTCTATGAGAAAGCATTGGCTTCAGTATTTGCTCATCCCTGTAGGTTTGGCTTCAATATTTGTTAATTCTACATGTGGTGAGACTACAAGTCCATCCCAGGTAAAGACAAGACATGCAGGCACTAATACAGCAATCACAACAAAGTGAATTATTTCACTGTGCTCTTCCGATCTAACCAGCCGAATCAGATGATTATCCTGTTGGTACACCACTTCAAACTGAACTCCCTGCTGTTACACCAACGCCTTCACCCACTTCTACTCCTAGATCCACTTACGATCCTGAACAGGGAGGAGGTCAACTAACAGTGGATGATTTTACTTGCGTAGAAGTTGGGCAAGGAAATGGGTGGAGCCAAGTTACCAAAAACATTGGATTACCTTGGGCTCTTTATGAAAAATTAATGGAGGAAGCACAATTTGCAGCTGGATTTCTGATAGAAAATGGTGTTGATACAACATCTTTTAGTGCATTAGAGCAGGGATTGGACCCAGAAGAAAAAATCTGCTATCATGCTCATTGGTATCAAGCAATGCAAAATATAGGAGAACCATAACTTATTAGTACCTCATAGTAGTTAAATTTCAAAAGATTTATATACAAAAATAGATTTCTTTTATATATGCCACAACTCTCAGGTATTCGTAGACGTTCAAAACTATTGGGGTTAGTTTTTGTGGGATTAACTATTGGAGGTGCTTGCGTTTCTTCAACATACTATCAAACTCAAGTTCCTGTAACTGGTACAGCACAATCTGAATTAGAAAACACAGCTTCAGAAACAGGATCTTCAGGTGGAGCTGCTGCAATTGCTGATCCAGACTTTCAGCTTGAAGACTATGGGGTATCTATCACTCCAGATTCAGATGAGAATATATGTGATACAATACGTGCTACAGAAGGACCAAGCCATGTTGCCAAAAGAATTGGGTTTAATGAAGAAAATGGATTAGACATTAGGGAATGGTGGAAAGTGGTAAATGAGCAGGCAGGATTATCCATTGACCCTACTACAACTTGGTATCCAGATACTAAAATATGTGTTACAGAAGGTTGGCTCATTCAAACCCTAATTGACAACGCAACCCCTCCTGATGCTGTGGCTTTAACCCCACAAGCTCCACTTGAAACACAAAGTGGGCAACCAACATCAACGCCTAGTGGCTTGGATTTTTTTCAATCAGCAGAGGCTACTGCAACTAAACAAGCAGCCGGACCTAACCCAACCCCTTTGCCAACAGAGCAATCTAGTGTACAAGCCACTCCTCAGCCAGTTACTGGGGAACATCAGTATTACTTTGACCCTTGTGTAAGAAATGGAGAAACTATAGATTGTGTATGTGGACAAATAAAGAGTGGCAGGGGAATTGGAGATATTACTAGGCAGCTAGAGATTCCATGGAGCACCTATCCACAAGTTGCAAACCAAGCAGGAGTCTCAGAAAACGATCGTTTTAGTGTTGGGCAGGAAATTTGTGTACCTAAAACTTGGTGGCAAAGTCAGAATCCAGACTCATCTAAAGCAGCAGCAGAACCCTCTGAAAGCCAACAACAATCTACAACTACAGGTAATAGTATGGTCGTCCAATCAGATGTGCCATCAGGTTGTGGACAAGTATATGAAATACTCGCTAATAACATAACTGAAAGGTATGATGAGTTATTGGTAAATAGTGCAAATTTACGAGCTGCACTAAACCTTATAGCTTTAATTGAACATTATGGTAACACAGGATTAACTAATAGATCCTACTGCACTCGATTTGGAAACACAACTTTTTCAGGAAATACCCATCCAGGGGGTGGAGCAGCTGGGAGATATCAATTCTTGAGTCTGAGTTGGAGTTTAGCAACAAAAGAAATTGGAATACCATATAATACTTTTAATAATCAAATGTCACAGCATTATGGTGCATTGTACTTTATTGAAAATAAAGCTGATGTATTAGAATTATTATTGGATGGACAAATTGAGGACGCACTACCAGAACTATGTCCAACATGGCCTTCTTTGCCCCCAGGATGTAGGCTAGATCAAGGGCCCAAAGAGGGCATAACAGTGCAATGGGCTGTTAATAAATATAATGATTTCGTGCAAATCGCTGAGAATAGACAAGATTTAGTATGGTCTAGTCTAAAAGCAGCTGGAAAAATAGATCACTGATACTTTGTCTGGAATCCACACTCTTGCATTGTTTTTTGCCTGATCCATGACTCATTCTCATGTGGATATTGCAGATGCAATAACTCGTGCCTTTTTACTTCTTTTAAATCATTTCCGTACAAAGTATCAAGAATCTTTATCACATTCATACCCAAGTATGCAACTCCTAAAACACCTTCTCCAAGCTCTTCTTTTGAAACTCTTAAAACAGTAACCCACTCTGGTGTGAATATATAGTAGTCTGCCTCTTTTTTCTTTGGTTTGTGATCAACATAGTAATACACTTGAGTTCTTTCTTCATAGTATTCAACAATCTTATCTTTAGCATATCTATCAATTGCATCAGATATTTCTCTCATTGCTGGATCAACTAAAATATTCTCCAGATCTTTATGCTCTTCAAGTTCAGCACCAGCAACATCAGCAAGACTTTCCACAATCATGCCAAGTTGGTCCTGCTCTTTAGTTTTGACTTTAGAATTAGTAAAAACCTCAACCACTTTTGATTTATGATGGGCTATTTCTTTTTGCAGCCACTTATTCCAAAAATCAGTTATTCCACAGGAATCTTGCATCTTGAGGTATAATAAATCAATAATAATATATAATTTTATTGAAAAACCAAGTTAAATACACGTGCCTTCAGGCTATTGATGTAGGGTGTATGGAAGGCAGAGACTTTTGTTATTGTTTTAAAAAGATTAATTTGTTAACTCAAAAAAGCTATATGTAATCAGATAATCTTTACAATTTAATTAGGTGAAATATTTCTCAAATGTTTTTCTAGGAGAGTATCCCTGCATAGATATTGATCGAAATACTTCAACTGGTCCTGATGACCTGACATTTTCAACTATTGTGGATATTTGTTCCTGTGATTCATATGCAGCTATTGCTTCAAGCTTTTTTTCAAATACCTTTTGTCCTGTCCAAAGCGCAAGATCCGGTTCTGATTCAAATGGACAATAAACTGCATATTCAATTACAGAACTGATTTGTGTTTTTATTCCATCCCAGACACCACCATTTGCGTGAAATACAGAGATTAATGCAGATTCATTTGCATATTTGTGATCAGGATGCATATCACCTTGAGTAGGGAGGATAACCCTTGTTGCCCCAATATTTTTAAAAGCATAGGTAAGCTTTCTTATCATGCCTTGATTTGAAGTTTTGTTGTAGATTGCAAGATCCCCATCTGGAAAATCAAATCTAAAAATATTTTTGACACCAATAATACTGGATGATTTTTCTGTTTCAGATACTCTTATATCATAAATATCTGGCTCTTGCTCAGGTGAACAATATCCTTCTCTGCCATCTGTAACAATGAAGAAATAAGGATCTGCTCCAAACTCTTGTACAGCCTGTACCAAAAGTCCTGCTCCCAGGCAGATATCATCATCATGCGGACCAACAAAAACAACTTTTTCTTTTTCCTTCTCCCACTTAGGAAATATCTGTTCAATATTTTCTCCTTGTGTTGGCTCCGTGTTGTTATTGAAGAATTTTATCATTTTATATAAGAAATCTAATCTGAAATAAATATTTTTTGTATGTGTTCAGTTCTAAACACCTGCCCCTCTTCAAAGCTAATGCCAAGTTATCGAAAGGCATATGAATAGCTACATCACACTGAATCATGGATAAGACGAAAAACAAAGCAGGAGCTTGATTTTCATACCAAATACCAGTAGCCTATGGATGGCATATTATTCAGGTACTGGGTACTGACTGATTGATTTTCTTTACTTTCTTAAAAACTGTAGAATTCTTATTTGAAAATCCAAAATTATGAGAAATACTTATTGAGTTCACATTCCTAAAGTATCACTATAATTCTTTTGATATGTTAATGTGTTTCATAAGCAAAACTCTTAAATAATAAATAGGGGAATATAAGGTCATGTCCAGAAAAAAAAATAGATTCCTGTTTTTTGCTCTCATAATTTTACTTGTATTATTTGTTTTTCTCTCACCAGCAAAAGAAATAATACGAAAACCTGCTGTAGCAGGATATTTCTATCCTAGTTCATCGCAAGAGCTAACAAATACAATCCAGCAACTAATAATAAATGCTGAAAATCCAGACTACAAAGGTGATGTAAGGGCAATGATTTTGCCTCATGCAGGATATAGATATTCTGGCAGGGTTGCTGCTGATGCATTAAAGTACTTACCAGATGCAAAAACTGTAATAATTTTGGCTCCAAGCCACCACGCAGGTTTTCAAGGAGCTTCAATACCGGATGTGACACATTATGAGACACCACTGGGCCAGGTTAAACTAAGCTCAAAAACAAAAAAACTACTTCAGGAAGATTTTATTATAAATCATGAAACAGCTCACGATAAAGAACATTCCATAGAAGTACAACTTCCACTATTGCAATACAAATTAGATGATTTTGAAATTGTACCTGTACTTGTAGGTCAAACAGATCCAGAAATGCTTGCAACTGCTATTGATAAAATAATAGATGAAAACACTCTAATCATTGCGAGTTCTGATCTTTCTCATTACTATACTCATAAAAGAGCAAAAGAGCTCGATAACATATGTATAAATGCAATACTAAATCTGTCATCTTTAGACCTGATGTATTGTGAGGCTTGCGGAAAAATACCAATAAAATCTCTTATTGAAATAGCAAAAAAACAGAAATGGAAGAGTCATCTAATAAAAGCAGAAAACAGCGGGGATATCACAGGAGAAAAGAAAAGGGTTGTAGGTTATGCTTCCTTCATACTTACGAAAGGAGGAATCACAAAGCCAGAACAGAAAAAACTATTTCAGTTAGCATCATCAACAATTGAATCACACATTAAGGGAGAATCTATTGAACTGGAACAATACAATAAATTTTCAAAGGTTCAGGGATGTTTTGTGACAATCAAGAAAAACAATATACTAAGGGGCTGCATAGGAGACATCCTGCCCCAAAGACCTTTGTATGAATGTATACATTCAAATGCAGTAAATGCTGCCGTGAATGATTTAAGGTTTGAACCACTTAAGGAGCATGAATTGGAGCAGATAGAAATTGAGATAAGTGTGTTAAGTGTTCCTCAAGAACTCAAATTCAATAATCCAGACGAATTGCTAAAAAAACTAAGACCAGGTGTGGATGGTGTGGTGATAAAATATAGGGGAAGAACTTCGACATATTTACCTCAGGTATGGGAGCAGCTACCAGAAAAGGAAAACTTTCTAAAGCATTTATGCGAAAAACAAACCTCACCACCAGATTGCTGGAAAAGAGAAAATGTTGAGATTCTAACTTACCAGGCATTTGTATTCGAAGAATAATTACTAGATTTTATCTAAATACTTTAATCTAGTAACAATCAGCTGGTACACTGCCAGTAATCAGCAGTACTAAAGTGATGGAAATAATAGTGTGTACAGGTTCCCATAAGAATTACAAAAAATTATTATACAATTAAAGATATCACAGGTTTATGTACACTGTATTGCTGGCAAATGATGATATAACTTCTAGAGAGTCAACCAGAGAGTATTTAGAAATGGAACTTGAGGGAATTGCAAGAGTAATTACAGTATGTAATGGCAAGGAAGCGTTAGAGTATGTTATGACCAAGGAGATAGATTTAGTTCTTACAGATTGGCAAATGCCAGTTATGGATGGAAAAGAAGCTGCTGAGCACATGAGAAACATTGGATATGAAAATCCAATCTTGATCTATACATCTGCACAAGAAGATTTATTTGAGCAACTAAAAAAGAAAGCTCCAGAAGCTGATGAAGTTATTTCTTCTTTTGTTGGAAGTCAGGAGATTGCTAGGACTGTTTGTTTGTATCTGAAAAAATTAGATAAATCTTCAATCTAAGCCATATTCAATCAGATATATTTTAGGATTAATATTCAAACTCTTTAATCATCTCAATATAGGTTGCACAACTCCATGCTTGTGACAAGCAACCCTGTCCTTTTTGCTCTGCAGCAGAAGAAATCTCAGCATGTCTTCCTGTGGCACCTTTCCACAATATCTCTCTAGTAGAAGCATTAAAAATCCCATCAATATATCTTTTGAATCTTGCTTTGTCCAGTCTATACATGCAAATAGCAGCAAGGTTGTTAATCCAATACCAAGAATCACCTCTATGATAAGAAGCAGTATCCTCACCAGAATAATACTTTCTAAACAACTTATGGTTTTTATCAATACTACTGAGTCCGCCCCAATCAAGCCAGAGATTAGGAATAGAATTTTCAAAACATTTTATCCACTCCTGTTTTGAAAGTAACTCTGGATAAATATAATATGCAATAAAAATATTGGGTCTGATAGTAAAATCTCCAAGCCCATCAGCAAGCAGTTTTTTATTCCAAAACTCTCTTCTAACCTTTTCTTTCAAGTGCAGTTCTAAATCTTTGAATTTTTGCTGTTTTGTCAACTCATAGATTAAATTATAAAATGCCATATGCATAGCCTGAATCTCAATACGCGCACCATTTCTATTATCACCACCAAAATTTGTATCCATCCAGGTTGCATTAACCTGATTTTGGACAAAATCACCATGCACAAATTTTTCCTCAAACCTGTCAAAAATATACTGAAGCTTAGCCTTTAAAAATATTTTTTCAGTATCATCTAGTTTACCTAGTTTTAGCAACTGCTTTAATCTAAATGCATTCCAGCCATTACCATCAGCACAAGTTAGCGTTGATTCTGGAATTCTGTTGGTTATTCTTCCATCAGCTTGGATATAATTAAGCTGGTTAAACAAGATTTTTTTTGCTAAATCATATCTTTTTTGTGCTATTAAAGCTCCAACACTAACAGCCTCATCCCTTGTCCAAAACTGAAAAAACCAAGGATATCCTGCAAATATTCTTTTGTTAACAAAAAGTTCTTCATAACCAACTCTTGCGAAATTATAAGCAAAACTAATATCTTCATTTTTTGATTTTTTAAAACCAATCCTTGCTCTACTAGGTTTACCATATGATTTTTCCACTTTATCAATAGCTTTTTTACCAGATGCGCCAGTAGCAATAACAATCTTCTTTGCATCTATTTTTAAAGCTCTATAAACATGCCTAGAAAACGGAGCAGACCCTCTGTGCTTGTCATATTCATATTGTTTTTCAACCCATTTTTCAATAAACTCATGCTTACCAGAATGTTTAATAGCTACAAACAATTGATAATCAAGCTCTCCATCTGAATCATCTTCTCTTTTATCAGTCTTTTTTGTAAATCGGATCACAATTGTATTTTTACGAACAGAAATTTCATAATGTCTGCCCCATTCTTTTAAATCAAAACTTTTTCTAATATCAAAATCCAATGTAATTGGTTTACTAGTGTCTAAAACAAAACAATTATCCTCTGGAGTAAACCATAATTTAGAATGCTCAAAATCAATATGATTTAAATGGTTAATTACTTTATCAAAACCAAATCCAAAACTGTCCACAATCTTGAACATATTATCTAAATAACAAAACAAACCATCATACCTTGACTTAATACTATCAGAAGAGAGCATAAGATAGCCTCCACTTTTATCTCCTAAGAAGGCTCTTATTTCATCAACCTCTTTTTTAATGGTATGCTTGCCATACTTATACTCCACCCAGGTCATACATGAATCAAAATAGGAACTGATATTTAAATTTAGTGATTGAGATCTTAGACCAATTAGACTTCAATAAACTCCGGATAAATATCCACTTGCATACAATTCGTAATCAATGTCTTGCAAATATCTTTCTTTTTTAAATGTCCATTCACAAATAGAGGGATTTGCGTGAGTATCTATATGGTTTGTTAGAAAACACATTCTCTCCAAATCGGAACTCTTTTTATTATCACTGTCACTTATTTTTTCGATAGTATGACTTTTCATTTGTTAAACTTATTTTGCTTTTGAGTAAACTTTTTGTCCAGAGACATAAACACCTAGTACATCACTCACATCAGAAGAATCTATAACAACCAGATCAGCAAGATTTCCTTCTTCAATATATCCAATATTTTGTTCAGGCAATAATTTTGCTGGATTATAGGTGCATAACTTAATAGCTTCAGGTAATTCAACATAGCCATTTTTTATCCCCCAGGAAATTGTCCCTAAAATAGAAGAGTGATTGCCTCCTCCATAATCCGTGCTTAAAAAATCTACAAGACCCAAATTTATTAATTCAAATAGACTTTCTAGATCTTCTGTTCTTTCAATATCTAAAGCATCAAAAGTACATACATCAATAAGACTACCATATCCCTTTAGAACTTCAGTTTGTTTTCTCATTTCTTTTCTACTGAAACTTCTGTGATTACAATGCCCTGCTATTAGAAGACTTCCCAATTCTGTTGCAATCTCTTCCAAAACGCCCATTGATGCAGTTGCATTGTGTGCTATCATTGGAATATTTAATTCCTCGGATAATTGAGCCCCATCTCTTAGTGCTGTTAAAGCCTCGGTATATGGTGGCATAACTGTTTGAATAATAATTTCATAAGCTCGTTGTGCAGATAAATCAACTCCTATTTCTGTTAATGCATCTTGAATTAATTCCTCGTCATACTGGGGTTTAAGATATTTTCCAAGACAGGCTCTTTTTAACCTGTTTGCTTCCCATCTAGTTATTCGAGTGCCTGTTTCACGCTCAATTGCTTTTGGAATGAATAAATAGTCTTGTACTCCTCCTCCCATTGTAGCACCAGATCCATTTTCTCCAATTACTAAAATGTTCTTGCCATGCCTTGAGATTATATCTTTAGAACTCAGATTATAATGCTTTTCACTCAAACCAGATCCATCTAGTGCTCTTGCTGCAGAGTAGGCAGAATCAAAATGGGTTGTCGCTCCAAAAAGCTTGACAGGAGTTTCCTGGTTTGTTCTGGCAATATCTTTAGGGTGACAAAATCCATCTAAGTTTACTATGGAAGTGGTTCCCTGCGAAAGATGAGACATTAGATTATCTCTGACCTGATTATCTTCCAAAGGAGTGGATCCTGAAGAAAATAGCGGACTGTTTAACACCACACCATGTGCATGGACATTAATCAGTCCAGGAAGTATTTTTTTTCCGGCACAGTGAATGATTTTCTGTCTTGGTTTTTCTTTGATATTTTGGCTAATCCTTTTTATCCTGTCTCCATCAATTAGTAAGTCATAATTATGAAAGTAGTCTCCTTTCCCATTTACTAAATCCGCTCCTTTGAACAACATTTTACTCATGATCTCCCCATTTTATGAAAAATATTTCCAGTTAAGTAGGATGTCAAAAACTCCTTATCAAAACCTTGTAGATTTCTTGCATTCTGACTGTGTCTAACATTGAATCCAGCTTTTTGTGAATACTGGTCAATAATCATTGTTGCAGTTTCACAATCAACACCAAACTTTTTTGCAATTGATTCTAAAGGCAATAGGCTTGCAGGAACATCCTCTTCAACATACCTGCTTTGTGGAACAGATCTATTTTGATAAGTAGGAGTTCTACCAATAGTTTGTGAAGGATGTTCATTAGGAACTCGTTCTACTCCGTAAGTATAATCTAGCCAATGTGGAAATCCTACAACAGCTTGACCAATCTTTTTAAGCTGGTGGGCTCTCATGGATCTTAATCCTTCAATACCATATTGATAGTGTTCCTCAGAGCTTCTTAGATGAGCCATTAAATCTCTCCACTCATCTTCTCTGGGGTTTTGTTTGTAACCGAAAGTTGGGATACCTACTGACTCAGCAATACCTAATCTCATCTGATCAATATCTTCCAATACTTCTCCAACTTCAGTTCTATCTGCAATGAGTTCCATATAATATGATATTGTCTGATTATGCCTGTTTGCTTCTTGTATCTCATCCCACGCTAGAATATATGGGGCTGGATGAAAAATAGCACCAATATTGTTTAATGTTGTAGCCCCAGGAATATCTGTCCACAGAACTTGTGGCCATATTTCTGCTAATTCTTCCTTTGTGGAATCTTTAAAATCCCCTTCCCAAGAACCTACCCAGTTTCTCTTCCTTCTTTTGATAAAAGATGTTCCAGTTTCAGGTGTTTTGCATGAATATGGACATGTTGAGAAAGCAACAACTGGATAATTATGTCCTAGAACCTCCCACAAATAAGGTGTTGCGAAACTCCTGCTTGGCGCCAATACAATCGGACTTTTGTGATTCAAAATACCTGCACCTCTTAATTTTTCAGCAGATTCAACTTGATAAATAGCTGGATGTGCTAAAATAATAACATCACTATTCTGTACTAATTGCTCCAAATTGTGCCCAACAATACTATCTGTGTTAAGAGGTATGAATCTAGATTGTTCTTCAAACGCCTCTGGCCTTTGTAAAAAAATGCCACCTTGGTCATTAATTGTGGAGACAAAATCCTTTCCATGTTCTGACTCTCTAGCATACCCATAAACATTATGTTCAGAATCTAAAAAATCAGCTAGAAAAGCATGGCCGGATTTAGTGCTGGCCCCAACAAGGCCAATATTCAATTTTTTTGTCATTTTACTCTTCTTCCATCTTACTTTCATCCCATTCTCCATAATCTTCTAATCTTACCCTCATACATAACCCCCTTGCCCTAAATTGCCTGGTGCATGCATAAGCATGACACGCAGGACTTATAGGGAACTAAAATGATCATACTGGATATTGTGAAATTGTGTGATGTACCATTCTGGCTTCAGGTGACATTTCTGTATCTTGGAACAAATAATTTGCAGCTCTTTCCCACCAAGGCAAAGGTTTCATTGGTTTGCCATGTTTGAAAGCATTTACTCCTCGACCACTATAAACAATAGTCTGCATACACCTTTCTGATGCAGATTGTGCCGCAATCTCTTTTGTACCTTCTATTGGTAATCTATTATCAAGAGTTGAAGCATAAGTATCATTAACAAACCTTCCAAGATACAAAACCTCACCAGTATTTGGATCAATTGCAATCGCTCCATCTTTTGCATTTTGTAAAAGCTCACTAAATTCAGGAGATTCAACACTTGGCCCATTTTTCAACTTTTCTGCATGTTCACCAATAGGGGAAGTATATCTTTTAATGATTTTTTCAGGAGCATATAACAGAAAAACAGACTTATCAGATTGATGAGCATGTTTTAATACTTGTCTATATGCTTTTCTAAAATTTTCCATTGGATATCTATCATGACCATTCATAATTTGTGAATCAGTAGGCTCTGAATATGGTATATCTTGTGAAATAAAATCATCTATTTTTGATTTTTCTACAAATTGCTGTGGAGTCAATATTTCTCCACTATATTTTCCAAGACTAGTCTCCAAATCTAATGTGCTGGTAAATACTTTGCCATTTTTACAAACAACTAAAGGTCCTGGTTTCCCTGGTCCTCTGCGATGTGCAACAATAACCCATGCATTCTGATTAGACGCAGCATACTCACTTCCGCTAGCTCCTCTTGCCTGGTTCCAGTATTCATGATCATTTCGCAGTGAAACTCCTTCAGCAAATTGTGGACTTACACTTGCTACAAGTCCATTATTAGGATCTAATACAAAAGCTCCGGGCAATCCTGCTATTTTTTCAAGGTCACTTGGATTGGTAAAATCTATTTCTTGTGGATCCCAACCATTCAGAGGAACAATTCCGTGAGAGTTATTAGCTAAAATAACTGTCAAACCTTCATGCTCATCACTAGAAGTATACTCTTCCATTCCTTTATAAACTTCAAATACTTGTTTTATGTCCATCATTTTAAATAATTAAAAACCCCTTCTTCATAATGCGAGGAATAAACCCTGCAACTCATAAAAAACACTGTTTTTTAAGAATCCAAAGGGGCTTTGCTAACAGTATATTAACTTAAATACAATAAAGACTATATAAATCTTTTGAAAATATATGTTATCTCATTTATTCATGCTTTCTTTTTGAAATAAATAGTAAATAAGCTTTATTTCAATCAACTAACTATCTAAAAACCCTTTATTTCTTTGTAATTTTCAAAACAATTAATAAACAGGTATACAAAAATGTATACTTCAGTAAAATGTTAACACAACAAATTATAAATATTACAAAAAAATAAAAACAAAAAAAGAGGTAAAATGGAATCACTAGTAATAATCTTAGTTTCATTAACATGTTCATTTCTATTATCAGAACTGTTTGAAGGACTAAAACTTCCAAGAGTACTAGGTGCTTTATTTGTGGGATTGTTTTTAGGTTTGCCAATGGTTCAGCCACACATATTTGATGAAAATTCACTTCAAATAATAAAGGCTTTTGCAGATCTAGGCTTGATTTTCTTAATGTTTTTTGTTGGAATGAAACTTGACCTATCAGAAATCGACAGTTCAAAAAAATCCAAATTCATAGCAATTTTTTCAGCTCTAGTTCCATTTATTCTTGGGTTTATATCTATAAAGCTACTTTACAGATGGGGATTTTTAAAAGTAGCCAGACCAAATATAGCTGCTCTGATCATTGGAGGAATCTTATCAGTCACAGCTGAAACAGTTTCATTAGATATTCTTGGTCAGTTGAAAATCTCCAAATCTTCATTAGCAAAAAAAATAATTGGAGCAGACATACTAGACAATATTGTTGAAGCATTACTTATCTCAGTATTAATAACATTTGTGCACTATATTCAAAATCCGGTTTTTGGCTTATTCATAATTATCTTTGATCTTTTAGTTTTTTTTATTTTAGTGTATATTGCAGGATATTTACTAGTTCCTTTTTTAATGAAATTTATAAGCCGAAGACAGCCGAAAATTGACCTTTTCATTATTTCTTTGATTCTAAGTCTTTTTATGGCTATAGCAGGAGAATATCTTGGAATAGGTTCAGTACTAGGAGCGCTTTTAGCAGGAATAATAATGAGGTACACTTTTCAGAAAAGTAAAATAAAAAAAAGCATACAAAGAGAAATAACAGATGTAATGGAAATCACAACTTTTGGTTTCATTGCACCATTTTTCTTTATATGGGTTGGAATGCATGGGAATTTTTCATTTCTAATAACTAACCCTATATTGGGGCTAGTAATCGCTATTGTCGCTTTTGCAGGTAAGCTAATTGGTGCACTAGTTGGAGAATGGATAGGTAAAGGAGATCTTATTGAAGGATTAACCCTGGGCTGGGGCCTAAACACAAGAGGAGCAATAGAGCTTGTTGCTGCAGAAATTGCTAGGCAAAATAATCTTATTACAGCAGAATTGTTCTCTTCATTAGTATTCATGGCATTTATCACAACAATTATAAGCCCAATGTTTTTCCGATTCTACGTAACTAAGTACTATACAAAATGAAAATAAAAAACATAATAAAACAAGTACAATCAAGTAAACCATACCAAGAATGGGAACAAAAAAAAACAGCAAAACTAACCCATATATTCAACAGCATGGATAATAGAAAGCTAGGAGATTGGCAGCTAGGACACTATAATAAAAAAACAGACAAAATAACAGTTTTCGAAGTAGCAGAAAAAGTGAGAAAACTTCCTCAAGATGATGTTTTAAAAAAATCTGACTCCCTAGACAGCCTCAATATAAATGATGTAAAAATAGATTTTTTAGATGCTTTAGAAAAAGCCAAAGAATTCAAATCAAACAAATATCCAAAACTTATAACAAATAAAACAATAATTATTCTGCAAAACCTAAATAATAGGCAACTCTGGAACCTAACTTTTGTTGGACAGTCCCTTGATGTGTTAAACATAAAAGTAAATTCAAAAACTGGAGAAATAATTGAAGACAGCTTAAAGGCATTGTTTAGTTTTGATAAAGGCAAAAAATAATATATATGTTTAGATTATTTATGGGCAGGTAGTTCAGCCTGGTAGAATGACCGCTTGGCTGGCGGTAGGCCCCGGGTTCAAAAATTATTGGTTGTTGGCTGTTAGTCATTAGCTGTTGGCAGCTAAGAGCAAAAAGCCAAACACTAAGAGCCAATAAATTGAAAGTCCCGGCCTGTCCATATTTATCCGATCAAAAATATTGCTGTAAGAGCATGGTGTTTTTTAGAACCAATATTCAGTAAATTATCCTAGGTCTTGGAGATTATATAATGAATGTAGAAACAATTGAAAATTATTGAAAATCACGCTGTGCGGGATTTTCTACGGGGTATAATACCCCACATCATGTCACTAATGTTCCTAACCTTAAGCATAGCTGAAACCTTCAGTGTGGGGATTGGTTGGAAAGCGAAGCTTTACAACTCACGGAACACAGTGACTGTGAGCCTCTGTACCACTTTTTTGTTATTTAGCTGCAATCAAGGTACTGGTAATCTTAATCTGTGGAAGCGATCTGATTTTCTCCATAACAAATCTTCCCATATGTTCAGAACTATCAATCTCAACTTTTGCAATCAGATCCCATTCCCCAAACAAAATATGTGCCTCAACCACTTCATCCAAATCTGTTAATCTATCAAGAACTTCTATTTCCCCACTTCCTCCCAATGAAATCAATAAATAAGCGATCATACTTATTAATTATTTATAATGGCTTAAAAATCTTTCCATTGGTCAATTTCAGTAGTAAATACTGTTTGGAGCCTCATAGTGAGCAGGTCTTATTGGAATTTTCTTCCCCACTAACAGTTTTTCAGTTACAAGCAAGTAACTCCAATACTTTGATTGATGCTCCACAAGATAACCATTATCCAGCAGAAAATCTATAGTGTGTCTCACCCCTGGCCCACCAGTTCTAAAAGAAAATGATACCCATTGCAATTCCCATCCTCTTTTTTTCAACTTTCTTTCCAACTTATTCCTTTCAATAGGTCTAATCCTACCTTGTCTTTTCATATCACCTAGAATATAATCAGCTGAGAACTCAAATAATGCAGACCCCATATACAAAGGAGTTTCATTTGAAAACATTGTGAAATCATACTTTTTATTCAATCTCTCAGTTTCTGCACAAATGTCGGTAAGATNNNAC
>JAANXH010000002.1 GCA_018263355.1 Candidatus Woesearchaeota archaeon | reverse complement strand
CCTACTTACTATAATAAAGAATACAAACAAAATGACTAGCTTAATTGATATAATATTTGAAAAATTACCCTACAAATCTATTGACCAATTTGCACAAGCAGATGTTGGAGACAAGGTATCTTTTACTGGAAGAATCAACAAAAAAGAGGGAGATTATTATTGTTGGTCTGCAACTGATCACAGTCACCAAAACACGACTTATCTTCCCCAGAAGGGGATCCAACAGAGAAGACAACCAGATAGACTACCCATAATAGTTATGTGTAGAGAACTTCAGTTTGTTGGGGACTATTTTGAAGATATGATTGCCCAAGCTGAAATCTTTGATAACCAAAATCATAAAATTTATGGTAAAATTAAATATAAAAATGGGTCTAGGACAATAAAAGTCCACCACATTCACTAAATTAGATTCTATTCTAGATTTTGATGGAGTTAGATTATATTGAAAATCACACAATGAGTTGACCATCTTTATCAAAAAATTAATATGTTTTAATGCTCAAATAATCATTTTTTCTGGAAAAAATATTCATCAGATATTGTTTTGTTACTAAATAGTGGTTAAAAACCGAAACATTTAAATATATGTACCTTTATTAATATAATATGAGAATTACTACCAAAGCTATTATTGAAACAGTAACTGAGTTGGTAGGACAGGATGTAGTACCTTTGGTAAAATACATAAAAGATAAAAAAAATATTTCTGAGTTTAAAATTGCTGAAAAAATAGATCAAGAAGTAAACCAGACCCGAAATCAACTTTACAGGCTGCATGGACATCATCTAGTGACTTATCACAGGAAAAAAGACAGACAAAAAGGCTGGTATATCAGTTACTGGACATTTAATAAAAAAAGAGTAACACACGTTATAGAGCGTATAAAACAAACAAAAATTGAAAAATTAAAGCAAAGATTAGCAAAAGAAACCAAAAACCATAATTCATTTTATATCTGTCCTAAGTTTTGTGTTAGATTAAACTTTGATATTGCAACAGACTTTGAGTTCAGATGTCCTGAATGTGGTGAAATGTTAAAACAACAAGATAATTCTAAAACAATTGATCATCTGAAAAAACAGCTTAAGAAATTAGAAGCCTAAGCAAGTAGTATTTTTAATTTTTCTTTATAAATTAAAACAGCAAATATAATCTCAAATATGTTTAATACAATCATCCAGCATGGAAAAAATATAAGTCCAGTTGTGTTTACAATTATTAAAACTGTACTTAGTAAATATGTAAACCTGTGCTTGTGATAAGCCAAGTAAACAATGTATATGCACACAAGTGTTAAAATTAAGCTAATCCCTATCAAGGGCCATATACTCCAGCTTACAAAACATCTCATATCTATATCTATATAAAACTTGTATTTAAATTTTGTGAATTAATTCTGCATAGGTTGAGTTAAGTTTGATATATTTGCCAAAATATACTGTTCACTTGCCAGTTTGTAAAATTATTAGTAAGCAAATTTTAATACCAATTTAGAGAAGACAAACTGTTTTGCATAGCTTCTTACGATTGTTGAGGTCTCGCTCACCAATCAGGTATTGCTTTTGGCTCTCCTCATCAAACTTGACTTCATCTCCTGCACGAAAAATAAATTAAGTATATGAGTTAATCAATATGAACTTCTTCAAGATCATCTTCATCTTCTAAAACCATCCAGTCTGCAAGTATTCCATAACCTGTTTTATCAACATAAAACGGTTTGATTTTTTCTGGTTTTTCTATAAACACCAAAATACAATACTTTTTTCCATCTATATCTCTGTGAAACTCATCTGGGTTTTTTAGGCCAAGTTCTTTGTAATATTTTTCAATAATCTCCTTTGCTGATTTTGGTGTAATATCCTCAAGCTGAATAATCTTTTTTACTTTTGCTTTAGCAGTTACAGGCAGTCCAGAAACATGAAAATATATTGTTTCTCCTTTAGAAATATTATCCCAGGGTTTAGTTTTGTATTCTTTTTCATTATCTTTATACCATCTGGTAAGAACAGTTTTTTCTCCAGATAATATTTTGGGAAGAAGTCCCCAAGATTGATGCATCGCTACAATATGTTTCAGTGATATTACAATAGGTTCCATTAATAAAAGGAATGTATTATGCATTTATAAAACTTTGTTTAGATTTTGTAGTAAAACAAATTTAAATTGACAAACTACTAAAATAGGAAACCCAAGTTAAGTCCTCATTAGTGCATTTAATCTGATACATTGTTGGTTATTTTCGCAGATCCAGTAATTATTCCAAGATAAATCCCTTATTTTCTTTTCGCATTTTCAACAATCAGTGCATGATACTCCTGAAACAACTTGTAATCTTTTTTTAGATTATCATCAAAAAGAGCTTTGATCTCATTATACTTTGCCTTCTCAGAAATTAATCCTTTCTTTAGCAAAAACCTTTTAGTATAAGCATCCACCACAAACTCTGGCTGTTTGTATGCATACAATAAAATCGAGTCTGCTGTTTCTGGGCCAATTCCCCACAAATTCAATAGCTGATCTCTTGTTGGTCTTTTGCCATCAAGTCCTATGAAAAACTTTGAAAATATCTTTAATTTTTTAGTCTTCTGTCTAAAATAACCTGCAGGTCTTATTATTTTGTGGAGTGTTTCTTTGGTTGCTTTGAGTATTGATTTGGTATTTAGAAGATTTTGCTTGTATAGATTTAAAAGTGCTTTCGAAGCTTGATTCCATGATGTGTTTTGTGTTAATATTGCACCAGTGCAGATCTCAAATTGCTGTAACTTTGTTTTTGGATAAGAATAATCTTTTGGATGATAACCACCATATTTTTTACAACCAGGTTTATAAGTTAAGTCTCCTAACTCAACTAGTGGCCACCAACCCTGTGGGCCGTGTCTTTCAAATAATTGTTCAAAAATCTCTTTAATCCTCATCAGGATGTTCAGAAATATTATATATTGATAAACTTTCCTGTCTGTGTGGGACTAATTGTTCACAAAGCTGACCATTTGGAAAAAGTTTAGGTTAAAAAAAGTATATTTTACTCAAATTCAGAAAAAAGAGTAGATATACGGAGATACTGCACAACTCTCACCAAAAACAATTAACAAACCTACAAGAATTATTAGAATTACAATTAATAACAACCAGTATTTCTTGGTTTGCTTTATGAAGTCAAATAAGTCCAAAATAATTGATCTATTCATTTTTCTCAAAATATTTTATTAGGAATTGCCCTGCTAATCTGTTGCCATATTCATTCCAATGCTGGTCATCTGTCTGAGTGTATCTCTGGTTGGCTGTTTTTTCAAGATAATCTGGTAAACCTTGTATGCATTTTACGCCTGATCTTTTACACAATGTTTCAAACTCTTCTTCTTTAGCCTTCTCTACTTCCAGAAGGTATATTGATGCCCCAAATTCCTCTGCCTTGCTTAGAATCTTAACAGTAGTGTTTATTGATTGATCCATCTGGATTTCTTCCCAAACATAAGATTTTTTGTAATACCTTTCTGGTTCAGATTTGATTACAAACCAGTCATATATGTTCATAGCCAGAGAAACTAATCTTGATTTTTTTCTCAAATTACCCAGTGGAGCAGGATGCTTGTATACAATATTGTCATTTTCAAAATAAGGTCTTAATGCATGATCATTATTTGGATATACGAATTTATCAAACTCATAATTATTATTATAGAAGTCATTGCTATGAAACTGCCATAAAATTATGTCTGGTTCAATAATTTGAAAATAATCTTGTATAAGCATATATTCTTGCAGTGTTCCCCAACCACCATCTCCACATGCAAAAACTTCATAATCTATTTTGTTAAGATAAGAATACCACTTTTTTTCACTATCAATTTCAATGTCTACATGTTGAATTATAAATGAATCTCCCACAACAAGGATTTTTTTCTTGTTTGTGGTTAAATCTCCCCACACCTCACATCCATGCTCCTGTCTAGTCCAGGAGAGTGGATCAACAAGATCTGGATTTGAACCAATTTTATCTAAGGTTTGTTGGTTATTTGTACCATA
>JAANXH010000019.1 GCA_018263355.1 Candidatus Woesearchaeota archaeon | reverse complement strand
TCTTTTGAGAAAAGAATCTGATAATTTCCAATTCAATATCATCTCTTAGCTTTACAGGTTCTTTACCCTTTCTGCTGAATATCTGATCTAATAATTTAGATATTTCTGTATCACTGACGTTTCCTTTAATTCTTGTACACCCTGCAACAGGAGGGACTGTATTAAATTTATACTCCATCCTGTAAACAACAAATTCGCTTCCAACAAAAATCTTAATTAAATTGTTTGTATATGGAATGTTGACTGCTTTAATAATCTTTTCTGGATCAATAAAAAACAAACCCAGTAAAAATCTGCTTTTTGCAGAATTATAATTTAAGTATAATTCACCTTCTTTCTCTGATAATTTTCCTAATTTTTTTAGATTAGCTATGCTGTCAGAAAACACCTCGTCAATATTTCTTTTAAATTTTTTATAAAAAATCCTTTTTGAAATTTCACCATTATCAGAAATCTGATCATAAATATTCATTATCATTTGCTCTTTTCTTGAAAAATCTATTACTTTATACTGATTTTTTTCCGCATCTAATCTTAATGGAGGAGATGAAGTATACCTGATTTTATTCCTAATATATGAATGAGTATGGTGGCCTAATCCAAAAATAGATCCAGTACCTGCATTGAAATTGTATACTTCTTCAATTACATCAGCACCTTCCAGGTTAAAACCCACAGCCGCAACCTTGCCTGTTTCGAGTTCATTACCATCTCCAACATAGTACCCATTTTGTTTAGCATAATTAATAAGTCCGGGCATATGTTTTCTTAGATTGTTAAAGTGAGAATTAAACTTTTTAATATTTGATTTAAAGTATTTATTTAAGTACAAGTTTGTCGGCTGACAGCCATAAACCATTATTGAAGTTGGTTGTGCATCAACTAATTTTTTGAAACCCTGAGAAAAAGATTGTTTTGTCTCACCGTACAAACCAAAAACAAGATCAACATTATATTGCTTGAATTTCAACTCTTTACTGTGTTTAATACAATCAAATATCATCTGGTTTGTTTGATAGTCCCGATTTATTAAAGAAAGTACCGTAGGACTTAGTGTTTGAGCTCCAAAACTAACTCTATTAAACCCAAAATCCTTCAATATTTTTAGCTTGTCATAAGTTGTTGTAAAGGGGTTACATTCAAAAGATTTTTCACTAGTATCTGAAAAGTCAGCATATTTAAACAGAGCTTCAAAAATCCTTTTTAAATCTTCTTCACTCAATAGACTTGGTGTTCCGCCACCAAAATATAGGTTATGAAATGGCTTTATTTTTAAAATTTCCTTATAATAATCTATGAGGTTAACAAGATACTTTGCGTACTCTTTTACCATATCAGAATCCTTTGCAACCCACATATGATACATACAGAAAGTACATCTATCATAGCAATAAGGCATACCTATGTAAATGTTTATTTCGCTGGATTTTTTCTTGTTTAGGTATTGAGTCCAAACATTTTTTATATGGTTTGAAGAAACTACCTTTTGCCTTTTTATAAGTGGGATATCAAAAATGTCATTCAGGAAAAAATTGTGTTGATATCCATGTTTTTTAATTTCGGACATGAAAAATTCATACAATATCTTTTTTTGCTCTAGTGTAAAAGTGTATTTCATATATGCAAGATAAGATTTGTCAAATAAAAACATTTGCATTGAAACATTTATATAGATCCACCTCTTAAATTTGCACATGAGTAACAAAATATTTGTTTTATTATGTATTATTTTACTAGTTGGCTCAGGATGCAGTAGCAAAACTGATTTTGAATTATATTCTGTACAAGATCTAATGGCTTATCCGAGTGACAGCATTGATAAATACTATTTTAGATTCATACTTTTTGGAAACAAGACCAAGGGAATTCATGTGGACGGAACAGCAGTTATTGAAATCTCTGCTGCAGGAAACCTGCTTTATACAAAGAAGCTACCAATAAGAAAAGATCAGTTTCAACCTGGTAATAGTAACAATGATACGTATTTCTTTAATGGCAAGATTGATTCGAAAAATATCAATTCATCAAAAACAAGAAAAGCAAAATTTTGTCTAAACTTTGCTGATAACCTAGGAAACAATTATACTGTGCAATGTGCCAGTATAGATTCTATACCATAATTATATAAATTACAATAAATTTTATTTTTGTATGGTAGATGTAATGGAAATAACAATGACCTACAGATGTAATTGCAACTGTAGATTCTGTTCTGTTGGACTTATGAGAAAAAAATTATTTTTATCAACGGATGATATCAAGAAAAAGATAGTTGAAGCAAATGAGAAAAACATCCCTAATCTGGGTTTTGGAGGGGGAGAACCAACAATAAGAAAAGATTTGATTGAAATACTTGAATTTGCCAAAAAATTCGAATTCAGGGTGATTAGAATCCAGACAAACGGGCAAATGCTAAGTTATGAAAATTATGTTGACAAAATATTGGATGCAGGCGCCAACTTTTTTATTATTTCCATCCACGGGCACACAGCTAAGTTACATGATTACCTTACAAGAGTTAAGGGAAGTTTTGAAAAATGCATTAAGGCAATAGCAAACCTGAAAAAACGAGACATATCTATTCAAATTAACATTGTTATCAATAAACACAACTATAAAGTCTTGCCTCAAATTACTAACTTTTTTATGAAGAAAGGCATTTCTAAATTCTGCTTTGTGTATCCTACTTATGAAGGTAATGCAAAAGAAAATTTTGAAGAGATTGGAGTAAAAATGACAGAAGTGGCACCATATCTGAGAGAATCACTAGATATGCTTGATGAAAAAGGCATGGATAAAAATATCTGTCTTAATATCACCCAGTGTGTTTTAAATCCTGAAGGGAAAAATATATATAGTATTGTAAAGAAATTTGATACTGTGGTATCAACTCCCAGTGGAACAGACAATATAGATGATGCCAACAAGGAGCATTTTGTTAAAATAGATGCTTGTAAAAAGTGTGTTTACAATCTGGAGTGTATGGGTTTGTGGAAAAATTATGTGAATTTATTTGGAACTGATGAAATAAAACCTGTTCTGGAAAGGCTAGACACACCTGAAGAAGCTATTTTAGAAGAATAAAAATGAAAAAAATAAAGTGGACATTATACTTATTAATCACAATTCAAATTCTACTATTTATTGGATGTACTCAACAAGAGACTATACCATCAACCACAAAAATTGGAGATTTAAAAGCGTATTATGAGCATCCAGAACAATTCAGGTACAACTTCACCATTGGGAACTTAGATGTAACTAGTGGTGATTACAAATTAGAGGTGTATGTAGAATCAAATAAGGAAGAAGAAATATACAACAGAAGCTTTATTATTAAACCAAATAAATCTTTCAAGCGATATACTGCCTTGATTCCTTTCTCAGAGATGAAAAATGCAACTACTTCAAAAGGAAAGTTTTGTTTGACACTCTTTAATAAAAATAAAGAAATTCATTTTATGTGTTCAGATGTGAGGGGTCTTGCACCATTTCATCTAATCTTGTAGAAAAATTTATATAATCAAAATCAAAAATAGAAAATATGTCACATAAAAGAATTGCTAAAGTGAATGCATTTTTTGATAGGGATAATTTAATAATTATATTTAATTTAAGCTCATCTGGGGATGAAATTACAGTAGATGGACAATTGTTGGTAAAAATTACATCTAAAGATGAAATTGTTTTGCTCGATAACTTAATAAAAATAAAAAAAGATGATGTTAAAGAAATTGAAATTGATGACAGAGGAAAACTCCATAAAGTGAAGGGTTACGAAGTCAGAATCCCAATTACTGAAATTAAACCGTCTAAAACAGAGAGGGGATCTGTCATGTTAAAATTCACTGATTCTGAATCTAATGAGTTCATGCATACTAAAGCAGATCTTAAGAAATTACCTCCTTTTAACTTAGATGGTCCAGAGTAATTTTAAAGAAAACATTTAAATAACTAAATTTAGTCCTTTTTAGTATGGAAAAAAGGCTTGATATTAAGACTGGTTTCTTATGCAACAATAATTGCAGATTTTGTGTGCAGGCCTGGAGCAAAAAGCACGGCAACAGACCAAAAAATGACATATTCAAGGACATGAGGGCTGCCAGAAAAAATAAATGCACAAGTATTGTCCTTACAGGAGGAGAAGTTTCTATAAGGGAAGATTTTTTTGAGCTCATAAAATATGCAAAAAAACTAGGATTTACATGGATTCAGGCTCAAACCAATGGGAGACGATTTGCATATATGGACTTTTGCAAAAAGGCAGTTAAAGCAGGGATTAATGATTTTGGGCCAGCGCTACATGGTCACAATGCAAAGCACCATAACTATTTGACAAGAGCTCCAGGAAGTTTTGAGCAGACAAGCCAGGGAATAAAAAATATGAAAAAACTAGGTGTGAATGTGGTCACAAATACAGTAGTTGTCAAACCAAATTACAAATACTTACCAAAAATAGCTAAACTTCTTGTGGAGCTTGGAGTAGATCAATTTCAGTTTGCATTTATGCATGCAGTGGGTAATGCAATGGACAATTATGAGGATATGATGCCTAGGGCAAGCAAAGTAGCCCCCTATATGAAGAAAGGCCTGCAGATAGGGATAGATGCTAATAAAAGAGTGATGGCAGAAGCAATGCCATTTTGCTTATTAGAAGGTTATGAAAAATACATTTCAGACTTTTATATTCCATACACTGAGATTAGGGATGTAACATCTTATGACTTAAACTTTGGAAAAACAAGAAAAGAACAAGGAAAACGAAAATTTTCCCAATGCAAAAGATGTAAGTATGATCTTGTTTGTGAGGGCCCCTGGAAAGAATATCCTGAAAGAAAAGGTAATAAAGAATTTATACCTGTTCCAGGGAAAAAAATTAGAAGTAAAAAGGAGATATTATGTTAGGAACTTATGAACCTAAAAACTTTGGAAAAGAATATGTTGCAATCAATGGCAGCTCACAATATTCTATGTTTGCAGCAACTGCACTAGGTGTAAAGCCATGTTTTGATGACTGGGTAGATATGAAAAAATATGTGCAATTTCTGTCAATGTGCAGCGAATATGGTCTGCATGTTGAACCAGATGTAATCTTTTTGGACAAAAGGCCAAAGAAAGAAGATGTTATTGGAGATCGGAAGAGNNC
>JAANXH010000018.1 GCA_018263355.1 Candidatus Woesearchaeota archaeon | reverse complement strand
AAAGGATAAATTTATACCATATAAAGTATAATTATTATATAAGTCTTTTTGTTTTGATATCATTCTATCCAGCAGTAATCAAAAAAAGAGCATTGTTTGCAATCTTTTTTGTATTTTTTTCTTTTATGTATTTCTTTTCTATTCTTCAGAAAGGACTTGATTTCCTCCAAAATTGTTTTTATTTTTTTTAAATTTTTTTTATCCAGTTCTAATTTGTATTCATCTTTATAGGTTAAATCTTTCAGTCTTCCAATTCTGTCAATCCCTTTTTCTTTAAGCTTATACAAATAAAATAATAACTGAGCTTTTGTGCCTTCTAAATTAGATGAGGTTTTCTTAAATTCAATGACTTCCTTATCATTGATTTTATCAAGTTTAATGTTTTCTAGAACTATTTCATCAGAACCATGTTCTATATGTTTCAGTTTCCCAATTCTGGTTAATTCACTATAAAAATTAATTCCCTTGTAGTACAACCATGCTTGGCGTTTGCAGTGGAAATAGTTTTTTATGAGGGTTCCGGTTATTTTCATGTTAATCTAATCAAATAAAATGTGATGATTTATCAAATATTCTCAATCCTTCTTCCTTAGAATAGATAGTATCAACAAAATCTAAGGGTATGTATTTCATGTTCTCTCCCTTAACATATTCTTTAATTTCATCAAAATCTCTCTTGTATACTGCTACACTATACTTCTGTAATTTTCTTTTTATTTTTTTTAGATTCTCAAACCTTTCAAAGGAATCTAGTTTATTATCTTTCAATATACTAAAATATTTTAGAAGAAGATTTTCTGCTTCCTTATCTTGAAGTAGGATAATATTTTCGCTTTCTATATCTTTGTCTATTACTCTGAAATCATCTTTAAGATCGTCAAACTTCAAAGTTTCAACATCTTCCTCGGCGGCTACATTCCTATTGCTGCCATCTATTCTAGAAAAAAAATCTTGCATCAAGTTATGGAAGTCACTGAATCTTTTATCTAATACTTTTATTGTTCTTGTTAGAACAAACTTGTCTTTATAAACATAATTGTATAATGATTTTTCTGAATCATTAACTATAGAATTAAGTATTTATATCTTACGCACAAATGTCCTGTGTACACTTATTTCCTAAACCTATCATCAGTTTCTTTTAGATATAGTTTTACTCTTTTAAGTGTTGATTCCAACAGGAAATCTTCGACTCTGTTTTCAAATATCTCAGATAAATCTAAGAATTCTGTTATTCTATATGTATTTTTATCTTTTTCAACTAAGAATAAGTCTCTTAACCTGAGTAATTGTCTGCGAATATTTGAGGGAGCTGTTCCAAGCATGGATTGTCTTGCTCTTTTCCTGGCACCTTCAACTCTACTTACTACTTGTGATGATGTCAGACCTAGATTTTGGTTTCTTGCTTTTAGCAGTACATACAAAACATCAACAATAACATCTCTAGAATCTCCTGGCTGCAATAATCCTAAACTCAAACAAACCATTCTTACAAGTGACCTACCACTTAGCTTGCCTGGTTTTTCATATTTTCGCAAGGTAATCTCATTAAGTGGAGTATCTCTGCTAATCTGTGTCATAAGAATATCTTTATTTAACTAATTTAAATAATTTTTGATTCTGATTAAAAGATTTAGTCACTGATGAACACATTAATCTTTTTATTATTAATTTTGTCTTCAGATTCGTGCTTGTAATCTATTGAAGGGTTAAGTTCTGAAACTGTTTGCTCTTTTGCTCCGACTCTTTCTTGGATTTCTTCTTCATGTGATGACAGCATTTGTTTTAGTTCTTTGCCCACTTTAATATATAATTTAATTTCATCTGATTGTTTTAGTCCTGCTTTTTTTCTCAAGGATTGAACTCTTCTCACAGTTTCTCTTGCATATCCTTCAGCTAAAAGTTCTTGGCTTTGCTCTCCATTTACAAATATATCTCCAAAGTTTGTTTCTGCAAGCACATAACCTTTTGGAGCCTTCTTTTCAACTATTAGATGATCTTTTGTAATTGACACTTCTGCTCCATCCACTTTAAACTTATATTCTCCTTGCTTTTGAATATGAGATAGAACTGTTTGGGGGCTAGTAATTGAAATATGTGCAATTATTTTTGCAGATAAACTTTTAAATTCTCTATTTAATTTATTGTAATCTGTTTTAACTGTCTGCTCTGATTTAAAATCATCCTTAACAACTATTTGTTTTAAATTAGTCTGAACTTTGATTACTTCTTGTAGTTTTTCAACTGCATCTTCAACTTCTTGTTTTTCAGTAACTATTACTGCTTTTGGTAGTGGCCATCTTCTTCCTAGCTGCAATTTGTCTCTACAATACAATATTTTTTGGATTATTGTGTCACTTATCTCAAATTGCTCTTCAAGCTTTTTATTAATCAAGTTTTTATCTGCCTTTGGCCAGTCAAATAAGTGAATACTTTCAGTTTCAAGATCAAACTGCTCTTTTAAATTTAGGTAAATAGCATCAGAAATGTAAGGTGCTACTGGAGCAAATATTTTCAGTGCTCCTATTAAAACATCATAGATGGTTTTTAGCACCATTTCTTTTTCTTGATTGGTTCCAACACTTAGTTTATCTCTAACTAAAGTTATGTATGTTCTAGATAGACTCAAAAATAATTCTTCTGCCATATCTGGAGTTTCATTTAAAAGATACTTGTCATAAATCTGAGTGGCATTTTCTATACAGGAATTCAGCTTGGATATTATGAACTTTTCTTCTGGATCATACTTGTCAATTTCTAACTTTGATGGGTTTACATTATTTACTTTACAATATGAAATCAAGTACTTGTGCAGATTCCACAATACTCCAAGATTTCTAAACTTTACTTTCATATCATCAAAATTATAGTTTAGATCTACTCCAGGATTTGCCCCGCTAACCATATAATATCTTAATGTGTCTGCACCATATTTTTCTAATACTTCTTCTGGCAATATGTAATTGCCTTCAGATTTTGACATTTTCCTGCCCTTTGCATCATTTATAAAACCATGCATATAAACTGCTTTGAAACTTGGTTTTTCCATGCTCACCATACTAGCAACAAATAACATATTAAACCAACCTCTTATCTGGTCAATTCCTTCTAATATAAAGTCTGCAGGAAACATTTTTTCAAATAGATCTTTTCTGTGAGGATAATCTAAACACAACCAAGATGCAGAACCTGCATCTATCCAAACATCTAATATGTCTGGGATTCTTTTCATTTGTCCTCCACATTTGCATTTGAATGTTACATTATCTATCCAAGGTTTATGAAGGTCTTTTGGAAGCTCACCAGCTAAATCTTTTAGTTCTTTTTTTGAGCCCACTACAACATATTCTTCACATTCTTTGCATCTCCAAACTGGGAGAGGAGTTCCCCAGTATCTTTGTCTTGTGATTCCATTATCTCTTAAGTTTGCAATCCATGAATCAAAGTTTTTTGAGCCGGCATGATCTGGGACCCAATAAATTTCTTTGTTTAGTTCCCTCATATTCTGCTTTAGATCTTCAATTTTGAAAAACCACTGTTTTGTTGTTCTGTAGATAACTGGACTTTTGCATCTCCAACAATGTGCATAGTCATGATCTACTTTTGTTGTTCCAACTAATTTTCCTGACTGTTTTAAAGCTTCAATAAACTGGTTATCATGTTTTTTAGCAATTAACCCAGAGAATTTACCCATATTTTCTGGAAACTTTCCTGCTTGATCCAGATTATTAAATGGAGGAATGCCTTCTTTGTGACCTATTTCATAATCTTCTGGACCACACCCAGGGGCAGTATGCACTAGTCCTGTTCCTGCGCTTAAATCCACGTATTCCGAAGACAAGACTACAGAAAAAGCTTTTTCTGATTTTGATATTATTTCATCGTAAACAGGTTTTAGTTCTTTATAAAAAGGATGCTGGTACTTTAGTCCTTGTAATTTTTCTCCAGGGAATTGTTCAACTATTTCAAATTTCTTCTCTGCAACTCCACTTATAAACGTGCCTACAAGACCTTTTGCAACTATCCATATTTCATCTTCTACTTTTGCTTTAACATATTCTAGCTCTGGATGAACCATCACTGCTAAGTTAAATGGTATTGTCCATGGGGTTGTTGTCCAAATTACTAAAAACTCATTTTCTGTGCCAATTACTGGAAATTTTACAAATATTGAGTCTTCAGAAACATTTTCATATTCAAGTTCATGTTTTGCAAGCGCAGTTCCACAATCCCTGCACCAAGTCATTGCTAGTTTTCCTTCATATAATCTATTGTTTTCATGTGCTTTTTTAACTAACCACCAGACACCCTCCACAAATTCAGACTTAATTGATTGATATGCGTTTTCAAAATCCATCCACACTCCTAAACGCTTAAAATCCTTATTCATAATATGCATATTGTCAACAGATAGTTTCTTACATGCATTAATGAATTTTTCAACCCCAAATTTTTCAATATCTTCTTTGTGTTTTAAGCCAAGCTTTTTCATTACAGCATGTGCAGTAGGTAATCCGTGCATATCATAACCTGCTCTGTCCCATACATTAAAACCTTGCATTCTTTTGTATCTTAATGCTATATCCTTAAGAGATTTATTCCAAGCAGTACCTAAGTGGACTTTACCAGAAGTGTATGGTGGTCCATCTAACCAATAGTAAATTTTGCCGTTTTTTGATTTATCTTTTGCCTTCTGGTATATCTTGTTTTCCTGCCAATGCTTGAATACTTTTTGTTCAGTTTTCTTGAAATCATACATCTTGTTTACCTCAATTGGAGTATTATTTATAAAGATTGTGGGAGCAATAGCTCTAATTAGATAATAGAAATTAAAATTTCGATTTTTTGCTCCATATAAGTACAAGAATAAGTGGGAATATTTAAAATTTTCTGAAACTTATTGGTAAATACTTCTTAGAAGAGAATTCATTGTGTGGATTAAGTTTGGCATTCTTGTGCATTCCTCTGGGGTGACCCATCTGTAGTCTGTATGTTCTAGTTTATTTAATGTTACATTTGGTTTTTTGTCCAGTTTTATCCTGTAAACTGTAAATACCAAATCATAATGCATAAACTTTTTTGATATCCCAACTAAAAACTCCAGTTCTGATTCCTCTGCACTATAACCTGTTTCTTCTTTGATTTCACGGACAGCAGTTTGTTTTGCAGTTTCTGCTTCTCTAATTCCTCCAGCTACGACCCCACTTATCCCCTTCTAAATCTTCTGAAATCCTTTTTAGAATTAAAAATTTACCATTATGTTCAAGTATTGTTCCTACAACATATCTTTTCATTTTAGAGGAGTGCGGGGGAAGGGATATGTTCTGCAAAAGCTGTTGCTTACTGCACTTGAACCCTCGGACCCACTAAGGGACAGGATATCTCATTTACAGATGAGTGTCCATCTTAAGTCCTGCGCGTTTGATTGTCCGGCTATAACCTCCAGACTTCGCTACCCCCGCGCAAATATTAGGACATAAGTATGTGTATAAAAAAGTTTTGAAAATTAAACGAATAAAATCTCACTAATAAAAACTGATCCCTATAAAACGTAACATATATAAATGCTAAACATTGTGAATTTTATAAAAAAGAGGTAAGATTATGGATAAAGCTAATGCAATGATTCTTTGGTTTGACCAAGTTGGTATAGAAGATACACCTTTTGTGGGTGGAAAAAATGCTTCGCTTGGTGAGATGTATCAAAATTTAACAAAAAAAGGAGTAAGTATTCCTAATGGGTTCTGTATAACAGCTCATGCTTATAGATATCTTTTAGAACACAATAAAATTGTTGATAAGATTCAGGAGATTTTAAGTGATCTGGATGTTCATGATATTAGAAATCTTCAGGAAAGAGGAGAAAAAGTCAGACAAACAATCAGAGAGACAAAGATTCCTGATGAACTAAAAAAACAGATTCTGTCTGCGTATAAAGATCTGTGTAATCACTATAATAAGGATAGTGATGTTGCGGTTAGAAGTTCTGCAACTGCAGAAGATTTACCTGATGCTAGTTTTGCTGGACAGCAAGAAACATATCTGAATATCAGAGGAGAGCATGCATTGTTTGATGCTGTAAAAAAGTGCTTTGCATCTTTGTTTACTAACAGAGCCATAAGTTATAGAGAGGATAAAGGTTTTGATCATTTTTCTATTGCATTAAGCGTGACTGTTCAAAAAATGATTCGGTCTGATCTTGCTTGTTCTGGAGTTATGTTTTCTATTGATACAGAATCTGGTTTTAGAAATGCTGCTTTTATCACAGGTGCATGGGGACTTGGAGAAAATGTTGTGCAAGGAAAAGTTAATCCAGATGAGTTTTATGTATTCAAACCAGCACTGAAAAAAGGTTTTAAACCAATTTTAAAAAAGAAACTGGGTGACAAGAGAATTAAAATGATTTATGATATGCAGGGAAACAAACCAGTGAAAGACGTACCTGTAAGTGTTTGTGAGCAGCATAAGTTTACTTTAAGTGATAAAGAAGTTTTAAAATTAGCAAAGTGGGCTTGCATTATAGAGGATCATTACTCAAACAAGGCTGGTCATGAAAAACCAATGGATATGGAATGGGCTAAGGATGGGATATCTGAAGAGCTTTTTATTGTGCAAGCTAGACCTGAAACAGTGCATGCAAATAAGGATAAGAATAAACTAAAAAAATGGGTTATGAAGCAGCAAGGACCAGTTATTATTGAAGGAAAAAGTGTTGGAGAAAAAATAGGACAGGGAAAGGCAAGAGTTATTAAGGATGTTCATGGGATTCATGATTTTAAAAAAGGAGAAGTTCTAATCACAGAAATGACAGACCCAGACTGGGAGCCTATTATGAAAATTGCTTCAGCTATAGTTACAAATAGAGGTGGAAGAACTTGCCATGCTGCAATTATTAGCAGAGAGCTTGGAATTCCCTGTGTTGTTGGGACAGATGATGGAACTACAAAAGTAAAGCCTGGACAAGATGTGACTGTTGATTGTTCTCAAGGAGAAAAAGGTTATGTTTACAAAGGAATCTTAAAGTTTGACATTAATGAGTTTGACCTAAAAGATTTTCCTGAAACCAAAACTAAGGTTATGATGAACCTAGGTATGCCATCAAAAGCTTTTGAACTTAGTTTTATCCCTAATAGTGGAGTAGGTTTAGTAAGAGAAGAGTTTATCATTAATTCATCAATTGGAATACATCCTATGGCACTTATTGAATATAATAAACTCCAAGATGAAAATGTTAAAAGACAAATTGATGAAAAAACTTTTGGATACAAAAACAAAGTTGATTATTATGTTGACAAATTAAGTCAGGGAATAAGTATGATTGCAGCTGCTTTCTGGCCAAAAGATGTTATTGTTAGATTAAGTGATTTTAAAAGTAATGAATATGCCAATCTTATTGGTGGAAAATTATATGAACCAACTGAAGACAATCCTATGATTGGTTGGAGAGGAGCATCAAGATACTATTCAGATTTTGCACCTGCTTTTGCTCTAGAATGCCAGGCTCTTCACAAAGTAAGAAGTGAAATGGGATTAAAAAACGTTAAAGTAATGGTTCCGTTTTGCAGAACAGTAGAGGAAGGCAAAAAAGTAATTAATGAGATGAATAAGAATGGATTAAAGCAGGGAGAAGAAGGCCTTGAAGTATATGTTATGTGCGAGATTCCTGCAAATGTTATTTTAGCTGATCAGTTCGCAGATATTTTTGATGGTTTTAGTATTGGAAGTAATGACCTTACACAATTAACATTAGGTTTAGATAGAGACTCTGAATTAGTAAGTGATATTTATGATGAGAGAAACCTTGCAGTTAAAAGATTAATTAAAAAGGTTATTACAGTTGCAAAGAAAAAGAAAAGGAAGATAGGAATTTGTGGACAAGCTCCATCTGACTTCCCAGATTTTGCGCAGTTTTTAGTAGAATGTGGAATTGATTCAATTAGCTTGAACCCAGATAGTGTTATTAAAACCACATTATCAATTGCAAATAAAGAAAAGGAGATGTGGATGTAAATGCTTAACAGACAAATTCAAAAGATACTTACAAACAATCGGTCAATTATCCTAGCCTATGATCACGGAATGGAACATGGTCCAGTAGATTTTAATCTTAAAAATGTGGATCCAAATTATGTATTGGATATTGCTGAAAAAGGCAAATTCAGTGCTATTGCACTACACCATGGAATAGCTGAAAAATATTATTCAAATATTAATAAAGTCCCTCTTTTAATTAAACTAAATGGTAAGACCAATATCCCAAAAATAGAACCAATATCTACTCAGATATGTTCAATAAAAAGAGCTGTTAGCTTAGGTGCTGATGCTGTAGGATACACTATTTATAGTGGCTCAACCTTTGAAAGAAATATGTTTAAAGAGTTTTCAAGTATAGTAGAAGAGGCTCATGATTATGGGATTCCTGTAATTGCATGGGCTTATCCACGAGGAAAATATGTTAAAGAGGCTCATAGTAATAAAATGACAGCATATGCAGCCAGGGTCGCGTTGGAGTTTGGGGCTGATTTTATTAAATTATTTTATAATGGAGATGAGGAAGGTTTTAAATGGGTTGTTAAGTCTGCAGGTAAAGCAAGGGTTTTAGCAGCTGGTGGAAGTAAAGCAAGAGAACCTGAATTTTTAAAACGAACAAAAGAAATTCTTAGAGCAGGAGGGTGTGGACTTGCGGTTGGAAGAAATGTTTGGCAGCATGAAAATCCACTAAAAATGGCAAAAGCAATAAGAAGTATTGTTTTTGAGAATAGAAGTGTAGATGATGCTTTGAAATCTTTTAACTAAAATTATAATTCATATTCTCTGTATTTGGTTTGTAAATGAATTAAAGCAATTTAAATCCAAAAAAGGCACTGTTACAAACCGACTGATAAAATACTTTCATTATAATCCTGGATAAACCACCGAATAATACCTTTGTGCATTTCAA
Source organism: Candidatus Woesearchaeota archaeon (assembly GCA_018263355.1). Taxonomy (GTDB): domain Archaea; phylum Nanobdellota; class Nanobdellia; order Woesearchaeales; family JAGVZT01; genus JAANXH01. Next base: position 46,418 of record JAANXH010000018.1, on the reverse strand, counting down.
TATCTTTAGAGAAAGCACAAGTTCTTCGGACTAATCTAGCAAGTCTTTGTCTGAGGATAGTGTTAAAAGCTTCGACTTGAGAGGTTTCTCTATTCTTTTTCTTGCACATTTTGTGACCATAATTGGTCATAATATTGTAGGCTCTAAGTCCATCGCTTCTGCTTAAGCAATTAGCATATTCGATTGGTACTTTGAGATAGAACTCAAGGAAGGACTCTTTGTCTCTATTGCTGAAATGAAAGGCGACTACTTGTTTTGTCCTTCTGCATAAAGCGATCCAAATCCATACTCTGTTTTCTTTGCCTCCAATAAAAGACCAGAGCTCATCATATTCAACCATGTCATTAAATCTTGCTGGTAAGAGCGTTTTGATAAATGGTTTCAGTTCTCCGACTTTTTTTTTAACCAAGTGAGTACACTTGTTGGAGAACAGCCAAATATTCTAGCTACTCCTCTAATGCTCGCTCTTTGTAAGCTCTTAGAATCTCCTCTTTTTTCTCATCACTGTAATAGTAGTCTGGTCCAATTGTCCTATTGCATTTACAGTTCTTACAATGGTATTTTTGTCTACCATTAGATCTCTTACCATTAAGAACAATATTACTACTTCCACAGTTCTTACATATATATTTCGATTTCACAGTAAACTATGAAATCTCAGATGCTTTAAGTGCTAGATTTCAAATTAGGGATAATCGATTCTTCCGACACCCAGAGGTGATTGATCTTGTAAGAGTATACAGAGATTCAATATCTGAGATAGCAGAGGGAATTGGAGAAGAAGAATTTTATCCAACACATTATGGGGATGAAATTGATACTCTAATTGGGAATCTCAAAGTAGTAAGTAAGTTTATTTATGCTCAAGCAATCCAATGGTTTGTTATGCAAACTTCAGTTCTAGCAACAAGAAATAGAAAGACACGTAGAAAAGATAAGATTTCCAGAAAACTCTTAGATAGATTACTACCCTTATTACCTGAAGAATGTCAGGACTTAGTTGAACACCCAAATGAAAGTTCTTCCACTTTGATTCATCATATTTTTCAAGGAGCAATAAATGCTTCTCTGCAAACTTATGTTGAAAGAAGTATCCAGTATGTAGATGGAGGTGGGGAAGATAAGTTAGAAAGAATAGCTCAGGTTGAGCAAGGACTTGTAGGAATTGATGAGATCCAAAATATCAAACCTTACCTGAAACCTAGTGGTGGTGTTCATCCAATTGATCAAGCGAAGAGAGAGATTTTTGAAGAACTTTCAGAGGGACAATATGAACAAAAGGTTATGAGCCTTATAAGTGATATTCTAGACCCAGGTCGGTTCTATACCCTATGAGTTTAATATTATGGAGTTTTTCTGACAATATAGCAGATTTTTCTGTTAATTTTCAAAAAATCACAAAAAATAATTATATTACCCTTACAAATACCAATTTATGAACAAGGTGTCAATAATAATCCCAACCTACAATGAAGTTGAAAACATAGAAAAACTAATTAGAAAAATAAGAAAGATTATTGATGCTGAAATCATAGTTATTGATGACAGTTCTCCTGATGGAACTTACGAGCTTGCAAAACAAGTCGCTGACAAAGCAATTTTAAGAAGAAAAAGAGGTCTGGCAACAGCAGTAATAGAAGGGTTTGAACATGCTTCAGGTAAAATTATTGTTGTGATGGATGCAGATTTGAGTCATCCACCAGAACTGATTCCAAAATTGGTTAATGCTCTTTTAGTCCATAAATTAGCTATAGGCACTAGAACACAAACCAGAAATTGGGGCTGGAGTCGAAAAATAACATCACATATTGCAACCCTGCTTGCCAGACCATTAACAAATGCAAAGGATCCTATGTCTGGTTTCTTTGCAATTAAAAAATCAGATATACCAAAGAATTTAGCTCCATTAGGATATAAAATATTGCTTGAGATTTTGGTAAAATCAGGCATTAAAGACTATGCTCAAATAGCATTTGTGTTCTACAACAGGCAAAGAGGCAAAAGCAAGATTGGTTTTAGAACAAATATAAATTATCTAAAGCATATAAAAAGATTATACTTCTACAAAATCAGAAAAAATATCCTGAATTTTTAGCAATCTCTTTTGCAAAATTCAGTTTTTGCTTGCTATTTGCATATATTGTGTATAATGGGTCATCTTTTCTAACCCAACTTCCAACATGCTTATGAATATATATCCCTGCAGCTTTATCAACAGGTGAGCCTGCAACCCTTGCAATCTTTGCAATAATCTTATTATCAATATGTTTGACTTTACCATTTACTTTTGATTTAACATGGTAACTGTATTTGCCAGCTAATAGATCTGGATTTTTTTGACCTTGAGCTTTAATAATTTCTTTCATAGCATTATGTGCCATACCTGAATTCAAAATAAATCTAGCTAAACGTTTACCCTGTCCCTTAAAAGCTCGACCAACCATTTCAAAAATCTCTCCAGCAAGTTCCAATGATTTTTCTCTTAGATCACAAGGGGCTCTTTTATCCTGCTCTAACACCCACATCACATCCCTTGCTTCTAAGACAGCTCCAATACCATTACCAATAGGGTGAGTACCATCAGTCAATAAAACCCTCACTTTCATACCAAGTTTTGAACCAATCTTTTCAAACAAATCCTTATACTTGTTAGCTTGTTTTTTATCTGTGACCTTAGCGCCTTTTCCATAAGGAATATCAATCAGAACATGTGTGGCTCCAACAGCAAGTTTTTTTGCCAGCACACTTGCAAGCACCATTCCAATAGGATCTAAGCTTAGCGAATGTCTTAATCTAATAAGTTTATCATCAGCTGCTGCAAGATTATAAGCACCACCCCAAATAATACATGCATTAGTTTTTTCAACTACTTTGGTCATCTTATCAACAGTTAGCGAAACATTAGATAAAACTTCCATAGTATCAGCAGTACCTGCCGGACTAGTAATTGATCTTGATGAAGTTTTTGGAACAGTCAGTCCACCAGCAGCTAAAATCGGAACCACTACCATAGTTGTCCGATTTCCTGGAACACCCCCTATACAATGTTTATCCACGATCTGCTTTCTATTAATATTAAACTTGTCTCCTGTCTCAACCATAGCTTTAGTTAAATTAATACTTTCTTTAAGGCTAAGACCATGATTATAGCAGCCAGCAACAAAATAAGTCATCTCAATTGTGCTTAGTCTATTCTCAACAACATCCTCAACTATCTCAAAAATTTCGTTTTTTGAAATTTCATTGCCATCCAACTTTTTCTTGATAAAACCAACAGATTTAGGAGTCTTTTCAAATTCTAATCTAACATTATCTCCATCTTTTACATTCAGGGCAGATAATACCTCTTCCATAAGTCCAATACTTCCTTTTGGAATAAAATTACTATTTTCAGAAATATCAATAATCACAATTACTTCCTTTCTATATCTCTTAAGTTTAACTCTATCTTCAAAATGCAAGTCAAATCTTTTAGCATCCAGCTCATTCATAATAGCAACCAAAGTGTTGCCAGTAGCAATATCAACATCCTTAACCTGTAATCTCATCTTTATCTGCCTCATATATATCTATCATTGTCATTGTTGTTGCTAGGACTAACGGACCCACAATCAAACCTACTAATCCAAATATGGCAAGTCCTCCTAAAAGACCCAATAAAATAATTATAGGGTTAACATCAGCTCTATCCCCTACTATTTTTGGTTTAATAAAATTATCTACCAGACTTATTACAAAGAAACCATATAAGAATAATCCAATACCATTGTATATGGCTACATTATTTTGTGAAGATACTCCTTCAAAGACCTTTAGTACTGATAAAGGCAGCCAGACAAGGGTTGTACCAAAAATTGGAAGAAATGCAGAAAAAGTCATTACAATACCTAGCAATATAGGATTTGTGACATTGAATATATATAAACCAATAATCCCAACAACACCTTGGGACAAACCTGCAATAATATGACCATAAATAACAGCATTACTAACCTCCCTTAGTCTCTTAAACAGTCTATTTTTGTGTTTAGGTTTAAGTGGAACCATATTTTCAATTCTTTTGAAAATTCCTCTTCCTTCTCTTAGACTATAAAACATGACAACGCTCNNNAAAAAAAAAAACAAAATCACTTTTGGAACTGCTACAACCAGATTAGGTGTGTTTTTCCATAAAAGGCTCTCAAAATAATTAATAAACTCATTTCTCTGGTAAATAAAATCCTCTTTTTCAGACATTTGTAAAAAATATTTATTCAGATCACACAAAACATTATCAGTATTGCATACTTCCTCTCCAAGCAGGTTTCCACTTATAACTCTCTGTTTGGTCAAGACATAAGCAACTTTTGCTTGATATCCTAATTGCTGAAAAATTATAATCATAGGTCCAAGAATAAGCAATAAAGCAAGTATAGTCGTGATTAAGGCACAAAGGTTTTCTCTTTTTAGTTTTTTAACTAGAAATTTATATACTGGATAAAAAACAAGACCCATCATTAATCCTGCAATTATGGGAGTAATATATGGTTTAATAATAAAAAAAGATAGAGTCATGAGTGCAATAAATAAAAATATAAAAACATACTTTGTTTTGTCTTCCTTCATATCCTGACCCCGGACATACCAAATAAATTCATATCAAGTTTTAGTTGTGAAATCATCATACCAAAACTCTCAACAAAGGATCTCTTTTTTTCATACTCTTTGAATTTTAGATCCTCTGCATCCAGCTTCATTTTAAGATAATCTTTTACCTCTTGTTTTCCACCTAACTCATCAACAAGACCAAGCTGTTTTGCTTCAGTTCCAATATAGTAAATCCCAGTTGCAGCTTCTATTACATCATCTTTATCTAAGTCTCGATTATCTGCAACTTCTTGTATAAAAATATCATGCACAACATCAACCTTTTGCTGCATAAGCCTTAACTCTTCTTCTGAAGTCTTTCTAAAAGGAACCCTCACATCCTTATATTTTCCACCAACTAATCTATTGTAAGTAATATTGTGATCTTCAAGAAACCCTGGTGCTTCCAAATAAGAGGAAATAACACCTATGCTACCTGTCATACTCATTCTATTTGCCACAATATAGTCAGTTGTAGAAGCAATCCAATATGCACCACTTGCACCAACATCTCTTATCCATGAAACAGTTAATTTATCAGTTTTTTTAATAGCTGTACCAATTTCGTCAGAAGCCACAGCACTTCCTCCTCCACTATTAATCTTGAACACAATAGCGCGAACACTAGGATCTTTATCAGCTTTTTCAATAAACCTAACAATATCTCCTGATGAGCTGCCACCAAAAAACATGTCTTCCTGAGTTGAAATCACCCCATTAATTGGAATAACTGCTACAGTACTTGCAAAATCTAGGTCCGCTGTTGAAATCAGTGCAACAATCCCAATAAAAAAACACAATACTACAAAACCTGCAATACCAATTAATACCCAAGAAACTTTTTTCATTAATACACCCCTTTATGATTTTCAAAACAAAATAATTTATAAATCTTTTTATTTGAAACATATACATGCTATATATTATCTCAACTCCTATTGGAAATTTAGAAGACATAACTTATCGAGCTGTCAGAATTTTAAAAGAAGTAGATCTGATTGCAGCTGAGGATACAAGACAAACTTCTAAACTAAAGCAAAAATACAACATTTCTACAAAAACCTCAAGTTATAATGACCAAAACAAAAAATTCAAAACAAAAAAATTTATTCATGAAATAAAAAAAGGTCAGAATATTGCACTGGTTTCAGACTCAGGAACACCACTCATATCAGACCCAGGTTTTTATCTAGTCAGAGAAGCAATAAAAAACAACATAAAAGTAATCCCTGTTCCAGGTCCAAGTTCTACTCTTGCAGCACTAGTAGGTTCTGGTCTTCCGTGTCATCATTTTACTTTCCTTGGTTTTGTTCCAAAAAAAGGTAAATCAAATTTTTTTAAAAAAATCAAAAAATACGAACATACAGTTATCTTATTTGAATCACCTCACAGAATAAAAAAAACACTAAAAACAATGCAGAGCATAATGCCAAATGCAGATGTTGTTTTGGCAAGAGAGTTAACAAAAAAGTTTGAGGAGTTCATCAGAGGAAAGCCACAGCAAATACTTCATAATGCAGAAATCCTAAAAGGAGAAATTGTGCTTGTTATTAATCTTTAAACTTAATCTCTCCATCAAAGTAAACACCTTGTTTTAGTTTAACTGGTCTCCAATCATCAATAACAGCTTTAGCATCTAACCATTCAGCTAACTCTTTTGGATTTCCTATAGTTGCACTCAGTCCAACAAACTGAACATTTTCCAGACTTTGTTTTAGCATTGTAATCAATATCTCTAAAGTAGGACCTCTTGAAGGATCATTAAGCAAATGAATCTCGTCAACAATCACAGTTGCAATCTCGTTTATCCAGGGTGTATTATGTCTTGTTAAAGAATCTAGTTTTTCACTGGTTGTAATAATTAAATCATAATTTTCCAGATAAGAATCAGATGAATCCATGTCTCCTGATGAAAATGCTATTTTGCAAATATTTCCATATCTTTTTTTAAAATCTTTTTGCTTTTCAGAACCTAATGCTCTTAAGGGAACAATATACACAGCCTTACCCTTTTTCTCTAAAATCCTTTTTAACATAACCATCTCTGCAATAAGAGTCTTACCAGAAGCTGTAGGCGTGCAAATAATTAGATTCTTTTCATCAAACAAACCAGCTTCAACAGCTTTTTCTTGCGCAGGTCTTAATTCTTTTATATCCTTTTTTAATATAGTAAACAGTTCTTCAGGAATCTTGTTTTTTATATCACTTAGTAACATACATTTATTTAAAATAACTGATCAATATTAATCTTTTGGACTTTGGAAAGTACGAATTCCAATCAAAAGCTTTATAAACACATGCTTACTACTAATAAATTAGCGATTAACCCGCTAACTACTTTGGTAGGAGGGTAATATGGAAAGAAAACAAGTAAAAGAATTATTGCAAAAAGTAAAATCTGAATCTAGAAAAAGAAATTTTATCCAGACAGTAGACTTAATAATTAATCTGAAAAATCTGGATCTAAAAAAATCTGATGATCAGCAGGATTATTTTCTGCAGTTAAAACATACTTTAGGTCGAAAAATAAAAGTATGTGCTTTAATTGGGCCAGAATTAAAAGATGCAGCAGAAGGTGAAGTAGATACAGTAATTATGGTATCTGAATTTGACAAATATGCAAAGGATCCAAAACTGGCAAAAAAATTAGCATCTGAACATGATTATTTTATTGGACAGGCAAACATCATGCCAAAAATTGCAACTGCATTTGGAAGAGTTTTAGGATCAAGAGGAAAAATGCCAAACCCAAAAGTTGGTTGTGTTGTTCCTCCTAATGCAAATCTTGCACCATTATATGAGAAACTACAAACAACAATAAGAATATTTGCAAAAAAATCGCCTGTGATTCATCTTGCAATAGGTAAAGAAGACATGGATGAGAAAGAGTTGGTTGATAATTTTATGACAATTTACGATTCAATTATGCATCACCTTCCAAATTCTAACAATAATATCAAATCAATCATTTTAAAATTAACAATGGGGGCTCCGGTGAGGGTAAAATGAAAAAGAAAGGGGATGTAGCAGAGTCAAAGAAAAAAACAGTTGCAGAACTTGTCAAACTCTTTGATGAATACAAAATCATTGGTATCCTAAATATGAAAGACCTGCCTGCAAAGCAGCTTCAGAGAATTAAAAAAACATTAAGGGAGCAGGCCAAGTTTTTTATGACAAAAAGAAGATTAATGAAGATAGCTATTGAAAAAACAAAAGACAAAGATCTAGAAAAAATAATTCCTTGTCTTGAAGGAATGCCAGCTTTATTGTTTACAAAAGAAGATCCATTTCAATTAGCAACAGTTATAAGTAAAAACAAATCAAAAGCGCCAATCAAACCAGGACAAGAAACACCTAATGATATTAAAATTTCCGCTGGACCAACATCATTCATGCCAGGTCCAATTATAGGGGAATTGGGAAGTGTAGGTATTAAAACCAGTATCCAGGATGGAAAATTAAAAATTGAAAAAGATACAATTGTAGCAAAACAAGGAGATATTGTTGATGAAAAATTAGCAGGAATACTATCCAGATTTGGAATTGAGCCAGTAGAAGTTGGACTGAATCTGGTTGCTGCATATGATAATGGTACTATTTATGAAAAAGACATCTTATTTGTTGACGAACAAGAGTATATTGATAATATCCAATTGGCAAGTGCAAATGCTTTAGCATTGGCAATGGAAACAGGAATCTTTACAGATGAGACAATTAAGATACTATTAAGCAAAGCGCATCAAAATGCTCTTTGTCTTGCTCTTGAAACAGATATTTTAACAAATGAAACAATTAATAATATCTTATCAAAAGCAGATGCACAATCAAAATTAATAAAATCTATGATCAAGGAGGTATAAGAGATGGAATACGTGTATGGAGCTATGTTACTGCATAAAGCAGGCCAAGATGTTAATCAAGCAAACATGAAAAAAGTGCTTAAAGCTGCCGGAGTTAAGGCAGATGAAGCCAGAATAAAAGCCCTGGTTGCAGCACTTAATGATGTTGACATTGACAAGGCTATAACTCAAGCTGCTCCGGTTGCTGCTGCAGCACCAGCTGCCGCATCAGAAGGAAAACCTGGAAAAGAAGAACCTAAAGAAGAAGAGAAAGAAGAAGAAAAGGTTTCACAGGAAGAAGCAGCAGAAGGTCTTGGATCATTGTTCGGTTAGGATGTTAGTTGGTTGCTATGCTGACAGAGAAAGAGAAAAAAGAACTACTTGGAGAATTAAAAGAAACTAATAGAAATATCTCTAAAGTAAAAAAGAAACTTAATAGTCTTAACAGAGAAAAAGAACAATCCTTTGAAAAAAGGCAGAAAGTATCCAAGAAAATTTCTAGGGTAATTAGAAAAATTAAGAAAATCAAGTCAAGTAGAGATAAATATACAGATAGAGTTAAGAAAAACAAAAATAAAAGACAGGAATTAAGCAAAAAGATACGAAAAAAAATCAAGGAATTCAAAAAACTTGATAAAGAGCGAAAAGCTCAGATGGAAAAGCACAACATTAAGATTTCTCCAACTCACCTTAAAAAGAAAATCCAGAAAATAGAAAGAATAATTGAAACAGAGGCAGTAACTTTTAAAAAAGAAAAAAAGCTCATGAAGCAAATCAAAGAGCTAAAAAAACAGATTGATCAGACAAAAGAAGTAGATGGAGCATACAAAAAAGCTAAAAAATGTTCAAAGCAAATTGATAAGTTTAAAAAAGAACAAGAAGAATTTCATTCAAGTGTGGAAAATCTGGCAGAAAAAGGTCAGGAAAAGCACGAGGAAATGCTTAAACTAAGTAAAAAAATTGATAAACTAAGAGTTAAAGAAGCAAAACTAAGTAAAGATTTCTTAGATAAAAAAACTAAATTCACAAAGGCAAATGACCAACTAAAAAAATCTTTGCACAAATTAAATAAAGTAAAAGTAGAGCTTGACAAGCATGATATTGAAATTAAAGAAGATAAACAAAAACAAGTTAAGGCGAGTCTTAAAGAAAAGGAATTAGAAGTAGAGAAAAAAATAAAAAAGGGTAAAAAACTAACAACTGAAGATTTACTTGTATTTCAAGGTAAAAATTAATTCTATGTGTTTTCAATCAATAGTTTATTTATAATAATCTGGATTCATAAACTTAGTTAAAGCAAGAATAACTCCGCGTTCAAGCATAGAGTCTCTATTTACAATACCATTTGTAAACACCCCTACAGCGCCTGACTTTTGTTTAAGATTAGTATCACCAAAAAACTGGTCCATCAAAGGTCCAAGTTCACCACCAGCCCTAATTTTAGCTGAAATGTTTTTAGGAAGCAGAAATCTTCCTGCATTGCCTAAGCCAATAGTGTTGTTATTATTATTATCTAAAACTGCAACCCAGGCAGATACAAACATCCCATGATCAGATTCAACAGTAAAACCTTCGATCCCAACAGCAATATCAACTTGGTAATTTTCAAGACAAAACTTAGCTCTATTCTTAGCTCCGCGAATTGCTTCATTTTCTGTTTTTGGCTGCTCACTTACCCTGGAAGGTGCATCAAAACCTATAACTTTGTTTTCAGGCCATACTTTAGCTAATGCCACCTTTACTGCCCGAATCTTAACAGGATTTTTTGAACCTACTGCTATTTTCATGAATCTTCTATTTTAAAGCAGTTATATAAAATTTTCCTTAGAACAAAAGAATAAATTTGATCAGGCTACTATGTTCATACCTGGAATACTTTTGCTTAAATTCAAAATTGCAGGTTTGTATTTTGTTACATCCTGGTCATATATTAAGTTTAAAGCAGAATTAACTGCTTGCAATTTGGGATCTGACCTTCTTCCGTCGGTATTAGATTTAACAATTTGTGCAAATTTTTCTAGATTCCCCTTTAAGTCTCTTTGATCACCATCAAGTATAGCATAAAGCGTATTTTCAGTTAGTTTTTGAGTCTGCATCTTTTTTCCTTTATTTGTACAGTTTTGTGAAAGCAGTTCCGTATACTCACCCAATAACTTATTAGGATCCCCATAGGTTGTGGTAACTTCTTGTGTGTGTGTGTTTTTCTCTTTATTAAAAAATCTTGTTTTCAATCCTTGTATTACTCTACCAATACCTTTTTGAGCCGCGGTGCCAGCACCTCTAACTTTCTGTCCTAAAGCACTTACCTCTGGTAATTGTGGTTTTTCAATTTGTATTTTTTGACTATATCCCCCAAAATCCTTTGCAACTGTCTTAACCAAGGTATGTGTAAACATAAGAGTGTACAAAAGAGAAATCCCTGTTACTTCAGGATCTGCAGAAAATTCACCAGAAAGTGGAAGATTAGCCAAACTTTCCAATTTATGACCCAAATTTTTAATGGACCACACTAGGTGACTTACTTCATCAGCATTATATGCTTGTAAAACGTATTTTCCTGCAAAACCTAACTGAAATATGTTATAAGACATTTCAATACCACTTGTTGCAGCCTTTATTCCCTTTTTTGACTTTTTTGAAATAGCTTTTGCTGTATCAGTAATTATTTCGCCACTGAAAATCCCCACTGGTACCAAAGGATTAACTGGTAAACCTTCTTTTGATAAATAAACAGCATAAGCTGTCAATAAACTGTATCTAGCAAAATCACCAACAACATTTCCTGATGGGGTATCATTATACCATTTTTTTATACCTGAAGGAATAAGATTTTCAAGAGATTCTTTAATATTGGCTCTTCTTGTTGCAGCTCTTAGCATCTGAGAGCCGGCAAAAATTGAAGGAAGAGCACTTTTTCCAGTATAAGGCAAATCTGCTGGTTTTCCAACTAATCCACTTAAAAGATTAATAATAAGCTTGGGCTCATCTCCATTTACAAATCCATCTGCTATTAAGCCAAGTCCTGTCCCACCTTGACAAACATTAAATACTGTATCTATTGTTTTCAATGTCTTCCCAGGATTTTCTGAGGAATGATATAAATAATTATTAATAAAGTCAAGTACACAACTAGCCACTACAGTTCTTTGAGGCCAAAGAGGAGAATTACCATTATAGTTTTGAAAACTTAGTAAACCGTAAGCTGTTAGATGCCCAAATATAGATTCTAAATATTCTCCAACTGGATCTTCTCTGAAATTTCTAACTGCTTGTGTAGTTTTCCTAGCTGCCTTTTTAACAGCTTCACTTACTGTATTAGCCTTTCTTTCCAATTCAGATTCTGCTGGAGGACTGGATGAACTCATGTTAGTACTATAGTAAAAATAAGTGATATTTAAATGTTTCTGTTTTAACTACTAATTAGTAGTGTTCAATTCACAAAATTAAATAAGCACTAAAATAATTTTGCATACCAAATGTTTTAATATCTGTGCTACATTCCTTTTTTTATGATACATAAACATATTGGGCCAGGAGATTATAACTTTACAATAAATAGAGAGCTTACACCAAAACAAATTGGGGAAAATCCACCAGAATTAATCCAAAGTTCACTAAAAATAAGTGGAGGAACAAACCTAGGATATGGGGAACATAAATCAGGAGGTAATCTTCAATATATTCTTACTAAGGATCCAATTTTACTGGATAATCAGCAAATTCATCCTCTAACCTTATTTAGATTAGCACCAAAGACTAAAATTGCAATTGATCCACATCCAAATATGCAAACAGGACTTGCAGAACAAGGAGAAACAGATCCGATTCCATTTAGATACATTATGTTTGAGCCTTCGCAGGAGCCAAATAATATTGAATTTGAGGCCCTGAAACTTTATCTTTTTTCAGACACAAATACAGGCTGGTTCTGTGGTGACTGGACAGAGCAAGATATTGGCATAGTACCTTTGGAAATAGCATATGGTTTTTTTGGTTCAGCTTATCTAAATGACCCAGAAAGGCAGATGCCTCATTACCATAAATCAAGTTTAGAAGGTTATTTTCCTGAAAATATGCTGAGAATAAGAGTGCAGAAAACACAAAAACCTGAAGTAAATAATGTTGAATATTCACTAGAAGGCGACACTCACCCAAGTTTTTTAACAAATTATGATTTTTCTGATCCAAGAGACACAAATATGGGACCAGAAGGCTTTTTTGGAATCTTGCCAGGTGAAATACATAAAGAAATCGCAGTAGAAAATGGATTGAATTGTAGACTAGTAACAATTAAATTCCCAGGATGTATTGATGATAAAGTGCAAGCTGAATTTGTACCAAAATCCTTAGCTTAGTCTGTTTGTAATTTAAAACAAAAAAATAATTTATAGAAAGTCTTTTAGATCATCCAATGTTTCAATTTTGGTGTAATCTGGCTCACCTGTTCTTCCAAAGGTTTCTATAATACCTTGTTCAGAACCAAAAACTAGATCCACTCTTTGTTCGGAATGCAATCCATATAATCCTAAACCCTCAGGTGATATACCCTCTTCAACATTCTGAATCAACAATTGGACACCTAAATGACCCATATCACTTTTTTTCTCTAAAGTACCTGCCTCAATACCTGCTAATAAATCATCTAATTCAGTTATCTGCTGAATATTTAGGTGTGCGCCTAACCAATGATCATATGCTCTATGAATCTCTTGACAATCTCCCCTATAGACTCTAAAATGGTTATTTCCAACACTTAGTAAATAAATATCTTGTTTCAAATTGATCAACCTCCTACAAGAATTACAAAATCCTTTATCTATATATATTTTATTATTCTAGAGTAATACATAAGAAAAATAATAATTTATTTCTTAAATTCAGTATAACCGCATTTGCCACAAGAAATTCTGCCTTTATGTTCTGCTAAAAAAACACCTTTACCACATTTAGGACACTCTTTTTTCTTACTTTTTCCATTTTCATACATTTCCCAAATCTTAGTCATCTTTTTTCACATCCTTGTGTTTTTCTGACTTTTTGTCAGGAGTATCTTTTTTTGGTTTTTCATCTTCTTGCTTTTTTGGCTTGGATTTCTCCTCAGTTTTTTTCTCTTTTTTCTGTTCCTGCTTTTGATCTTTCTCTTCTGCAGGTTTTTCCTGCTTTTTAGGTTTACTCTCCTTTTTTTCTGGTTCTTTTACTTCTTTTTTGTGCCTTTCATGAATATAACTAGGTTCCTTAATATCTTCTTTTTTCTTATAAATATTAGCAGTAACATTTGCTCTTCTAAATCCAAATTCAGTATCAATTTGATGTACAAAAACTAATTCTTCCTTAGTCTTGAATTTATCTGCAATTTGTTTTCTGACCTTTTTTCTTGATGGTGTTGGACCATCAAAAGTAATCTCTACACAAACTTGTTTTCTTGCCATCAATGGCTTATCCTTTTCTGAGATAATTTCCATTTTCAAATCTTTATAGCGTATTCGCCTTTAACCTCTGCTCCAATTTTTTCTGCAACCACTGATTTTTTAACATCAAGAACATAAACTCTTCCTTTCCAATTTGTAGAAAACTGATCTTTCTTACACAAAGGACATGTTTTACCCTCAACAAATATCTTACATGATTTGCATACTTTCTTTTTCATTTTTCTTCTTCCTCATAAATCCAATCTTGTCTTCCAAGACCAGGCTGCCTCATAGTCAGCCCAATTTTTGGATTACTAATATCTTTATAACTTACAGCAATAACACGAGCAACGCACTTATCTCCTATTTTAAGTGATTTTTTACTTTCTTTGCCCTGCAGTGATTTTTCTTTGCTAAAACTTACAAAATCATCCATTGTCTGTGAAATATGAATCATTCCTTCAATAGGTCCAATATTTAAAAATGCACCAAAATCAGCAATATCCTTGACTTTGCCATGCACAACCTCTTGTAATTCTGGTTTAAATGTAATGATTTCAAAAGTTGTTTCATAATAAGAAGCTCCGTCTCCTGGAACTATGGTGCCTTGACCAATATCAATAACTTTTGAAGCATCAATAACAATTCCAATCTGTTTTGAAATATGACCTTCATACTCTTTTTTAACCATTTCTAACACTGCATCCTCAACCTTGTCTCCAAACAAGTTAGGAGGAACTCTGATATGATCCTTTATCTGGGTTCTGTAGAACATATAAAGTGGTAGACTCATGTTATTTTTAAACCTTTTGGAAAAAATCAATATATAATGCAATATTAAGCTTCAATTAGCTGCAAATGGCTCTTTTTTTTCATAATAACCACATTAACCCCTTTTTTTATCAAAAAATCTTTAAGTTGTTTATCTTGAGTGCAAACAATATCTTTTTTGCTAACAATATTCATAATAGCTTTATCAACATGTTTTTCTTTGGTTTTAATCACATTTATACTAGCAAAATCAATAAGCTGATTTCCCATCTTTGCTGCTCTCTTATTTTTTCCTTTTCCTTTTTTCATAAGACTATCCAATTCTCTTAATGTTGGCTCTACAATATGCAGCTCAAAATCCTTAAAAATCACTCTTGTAAGTTCTCGAAATATATCTATCTTAAACTGTGCAGGCATTAAAAGAAAATTCGTGTCCAAGATAACTCTAATCATAAAATATAATAAAAAAATTGGAGTATAAAAAGTTAACTCCTAAGGGTAGCCTTCAAAATATCTTCAAAAGTATCTCTATAACCTTCGCCAACCCTATTTTCATATTCTCTTTGCAATTCAACAGGTAAATCTGCGTAAGATATTGCATCTACCCTCTTGGCATCTGTATCTCTGTTTAAATTGTCTTGGCCATCATAATTAATAATCACAATAGGTTCTTTGCCTTCAATCCTTTCCATACTAAGTGAATTATCTGATCTAACTAGTTTACCAACAGGCTCTTGGCACACATCATCAATAGTCATTTGACTATTTCCAGTTAAATAATTGTGTGCTCTTTGTGTAAAAACTACTGTGTCTTCTCCACACAAATAGACATCTGAACTATACATGCGAATCACTGCAGCAATATTTTTGTTGTGCTGATCAGCAATTCTGCCCATAATTTGTAAATATTCTGATTCAATATCTGGTTGTTCTGTAACTTCTGGAACTCGTCCATTTGAACTTCTAAATCTTATTGGCTCATCTGGTACATACGGTTTTGGCATAATTATTACCTCCTTAACTTTTAAAATAGAAATTAAATCTAATATATAATACTTACTATTCTTTATCACTTTGAAGAAGTAAATTTTCACAGAACTATCTCTAATTCGCAGCGTATCTGAGTGACTGATATGGTTTAAAATCCTACTCTGTTTTTCCTGTGGAAAAACTACGTCTGGCCCTGTCATGAATAACAAAAAAGTCATTTCATGTCATCCACGGCACAGACAAATTTTGACCACTATCAGTCCATTTGTAACACTGCCCTCTAATCTAAAATATGAATTGAGTTATTCCTTAAATATTTTTTGTCAATTTAATCTTATCAGTACCAAACTTGATTTCTTCAGCTTTAAGCACAGCTTTAAGATCTTCAAGCACAGGTTCTAATTTATCTTTATATTTCTCATCAATTTCCAGTTCAACTGGAGCAGCTAAACTCACTTTATTATCAGTTTTATGCTTTCTAACTGAATCAATATAATCAATTCCTGTATCTCCAAACTCTTCTATCTGAGCATCAACTAAATTCTCATCAAACTCTGGCCACTCTAATTCATGCACGCTTTTGGTATTTTCCCTCTGTCTAAAAAACATCTGGTAAATCTCTTCTGTAATAAAAGGCATAATAGGTGCAATCAGTTTCAATATGCTCAAAAGAGAATAATAAAGTGTATATTGAGCAGAAATCTTTGATTCCTTGCCTCTCTTATCTGGGTTATACAACCTATCTTTGACAATCTCTAAATAATAATCACAAAACACATTCCAAAAAAAGTTTTCAACAGCAGCTTTTGCTTTAGAATACTCATATTTATCAAAAGAATCAGTGCACTCTTTAATCAAACTCTGCATTTTAGAAAGCATCCATTTATCAAAAACCTCCAGCTCTGTTTTAGAACCATAATACTCTTCAAGATGCATAATTGCAAACTTGGATGCATTCCATAGTTTATTAACCATTTTTTTTGCCGTAACCATATCCTTTTCCTGGAAAGGTAAATCTTCTCCTAATTTTGAGCCAGCAGCCCAAAACCTTAAACAATCAGCACTGTATTTTTCAATCATAATCCTTGGATCAACAACATTACCTTTAGACTTTGACATCTTTTTCCCTTTAGGATCCAGAGCCCATCCAGAAATAACACAATCCTTCCATGGATTTACATTATTGTGCAGCTGAGATTTTACAACAGTATTAAACAACCAAAAAGTAATAATATCATGTGCCTGAGGTCTAATATTCATTGGATAAATCTTGTCATACATCTCTGGAACTAAAGAAGCTGCAATCTGTGGAGTTAATGATGAAGTAGCCCATGTATTAATAATATCTGTCTCAGGGATAATTTTGGCGCAGCCACACTTTGGACATTTTTCAACTGGAGGCTGATCAACAATAGGGTCAACTGGTAAATCCTCTTCATTAGCAACAATAACTTCATCACAATCTTTGCAATACCAAACCGGAAATGGAATGCCAAAATAAATTTGCCTTGAAATACACCAATCCCATGCTAATCCTTTAACCCAGTTCTCATAACGGTTCCTCATATGATCCGGGAACCAATTTAGCTGCTTACCCCATTTCATCATATCTTCTTTTAAATCCAGATACTTGATAAACCATTGTTTTGAATGGATAAACTCAACTTCTGTGCCACATCTCTCATGAACATTAACTGCATGAGTAATAGGTTTTTGAGACTTTAGTAATCCTTTGGTTTTCATATCTTCAATAATCTGCTTCCTGGCATTTTTCATATGCAAACCTTCATACTTGTCTGCAATTTTAGTCATCTTACCATTTTTTGCAATAGCCTCTCTAATTGGTAAATTATAGGCTTTTTGCCATTCGCAATCAGTAGAATCACCAAAAGTACAACACATTACAATACCTGTTCCTTTTTCTGGATCTGCTCTTTTATCTTCCATAATTGGAACTTCTAGATCAAACAAAGGAACCTTTGCTTTTTTTCCCAGCAAATGCTTGTACCTTTTATCATCAGGATGGTAAAAAACAGCTACACATGCAGGCAGCAACTCTGGCCTTGTGGTTGCAATAATTAATTTCTCGCCATCCACTTTAAAAACAATATCATTAAAATAACTGGACTTTTCAGCATCCTCACATTCAACTTGTGAGATTGCAGTCTGGCACTTTGGACAAAACATAGCAGGTGCCTCAGTTCTATATTCTCTCCCAGCTCTATACAAATCAATAAAAGACTTTTGTGAAATCTTTCTTGGAAGATTCTTAATAGTATCATAAATTAAATTAAAATCACAACTCATTCCAATCCTTTTCCAGTCAGATATAAAATCTTCAATAATCTCTTCATCAAGTACTTTCATACAAAACTGCCTAAATTTTTCTCTTCCCATTTCTACAGCTCTGACATTTTTTGTTTTTTCAATTAAAAGTTGTGTTGGAAGACCATTTCCATCAACTCCAAAAGGATAAAAAACATTAAACCCTGCCATTTTCTTGTACCTGGCAATAAAATCCTGCTGAGAATATGAAAAAGCATGACCAAGATGCATCCTGCCAGAAACAGTTGGTGGAGGAGTATCTATACTATAAACAGGTTTATTTGAATCTTTACTAAATTTAAAAATACCTTCCTCTTCCCAAAACTCTCTCCACTTTGGCTCTGACTCCTTTGCATCATATCGTTTTTTCATTTTATTAACCTCCAATTATAGCTGATATATAAAATTAACTAGAGAACAATGAGTGGCTCACGCCACCACAACTACTACACATATCATAATTTTTTATTAAATATACATATTTTATAAACTTTATGTAAAACTTTGAAGTATTAATACGCAGTGTTAAGTAAAATCAGTTTGATGATAATTCAAAGCTTGATCAACAACCTGTTTCAAACCTAGAGATTTGCACAGTTTCATTAGATTTTTGTTAGGATCAAATGCCATTTTCAGATAAAATGGGATAAAAGGTTGCTGATTCCATGAATCTGGTTCATTTGCATCAACTATCTGAAGATCAATATGTTTGCAATCATCACTTCCAATCACAACTACTCTGCTCTGGTTAGGTTCAAGATTTGCAAGATCCTCTAACTTGTACCTGAGAGTATTTCTGTAAGGGAATGAATAGTTCTTAAACTTCTTACCTGGTTTTAGTGTCATAAAAAATTCTTCAGCTGGTAGTTTTTTCATATTTGTAATCTGTTCTTCAATATGTTCACCAGCTCTTTTTAATCCTTCATTTAAACAAATAACTGCAATATCATGAATCCAATTATCATAAAAATTTGGATTAAATCCCTTTAATAAATAATCAGGAGTATGCCTTTTTTTTGGACTTTGAATTTTAAATCCTGTAGCTGCAAGGTGATTGTTATTCTCATTATTTAGCTGGTAAATAATACTATGTGGTGAAACTGAAATTGCGTCACCCTCACCAATAAAAGTATAGTCAAGATCTACAAGTTGTTTGATAAGCTCTGGATCATTATCAATAAAAACATAATCTCCTGTATAATTCACAATTCTTTCATTAAGAGGCTCAGCCAGGTCAATCATACCCTGCCTAAACATATCTAATAAATATTTTGCATTATTATTATATCCTCCCTGAATACCATACCTGTGGTAAAGTGCACCATCAGCAGGCTTACCATTTAGTGAAGAAGTCTTGGCATCAAGCAAATAATAAACTGCTAGATTATCAAGTATTTTTTGTAAAACTACTTTTTCAAGAATATTATTCGAAGAGATTAATCTTTCACGTAAGCTTGCTAGAACAGGATCCTGCTCAATTATTTCATGGGTTGACTCTGAAAAAAATGGAGTCATAAGCATAGCTACATTTTCAATAGCTCCTTTCCTGGTTATAAGTTCAGAATTTTGTGTTCCTGAATATGCAATTTCTAATGCTTTTCTCTTACTTTTTTGTAAATCAAATTCCTCATATTTTTTTAATTCAAAATAACTTTTTATGATTCCGCTCTTTTGTGCAAATTTTCTTTGCCAAAAAAGAGATGCAACATTCTTTGGTGGAGACTGGAAAATATCATCAAAAGGAATTTTCATTGTTTGCGAGATAAACTCATAAATAGGCACTAAATTATTCATAATATCCAACTGTCCAATTGTATCTCCAGCTCCGTATGCAACTGCTTCTTTTGCACCATCCGAATCACCAAGTTCACCTTTTGCCACAGCTGCTTCTACTTGATCATAACCAACAATTGATTTTTTGAAACCAAATCCTGTTCCTGTTATAAAATGAATCAAAGCACTTAGTGACTCAAGAGTTTGATCAAGAGTTAAACCTGATAAATAAAACCTTGCTGGATTTAGAGTGTCGGCTCGTTTTGCAGTAAAGTCAAACTGAGTTGGCCAAGCATTTGATCTGTAAGCAGGTCCAGAATTATCACTGCTTAACCTACACATCCCCTGATCTTTTGTAAATAAATCTCTATACAAATCATATTTTTCCAATAGTGGATGTAAATCAGCAATTGCAATTAAATCCCTATTTGGATTCATTGCTCTAGATGCATCATAGCTCCAGGTATTATGTCCACCAGAAACACTAAGTTGAAATACTTGATGTAAAAATGAGAAAGTTCTTACAACATGATGTGCGTCCTGCTGAAAAATATATGGGATCTTTTCTTCTGAATCAAGAACAATATGATCAGCACCAATATCAAGATAACCCACAGCAATATCACTTACCGGCCAATCAATACTGTCAGGCAATTCAAACAGGGGATTATCCAATAAATATGCAAATTCTTCTGGAACGCCCCTGTTGGCTGATAAAGCAATCAACCAAACTCTGGGATCTTTTGGAATTCTTTGGCCAGGAGTTCTAATACTTCCTCTATATTTAGTGGTTTCAATATCCCAAGATCCAACATTTGTAATAGAATCGTCTGCTCGATCAAGAAACTTTAAATTCATTATATCATAACCTGGCAGGAATAATTGGTACAAATAATGTCTAAAGCTTTGCTCAACAGACCCACCAAAAGGCTCAATTAATTGTCTTACTTGGTAATCAACATCTTTTAGGTCTAACAATAATGCAAATACCTCTCCAGGCAAATGATCATATGTTGAGTTTTGCCAGCCTTTTCTCAATTGACCAATTTGCCTTGACAAATTTCTTTTGACATCCATTCTTTGATCCCACACTTTTTGCATGTTATCAGGAATAGCCTTTCGGTCTCCAGCAAGAAAATCAATATATTCTTTAGATTGCATACCTGCGATTCTCAATTTATCCTCTGCCTTAATCAATCCTGTTTCAGCATCAAATAAAAAATGATCACCAATTAATCTCATTAAATTATGTGCTTGGCTCTGCAACTCTAGGGCTGTAGTAATATCTTCATGCAATTCCACTGGTTTTGTCCAATCAAAAAATAATCTAAGCCATTCAGTATATCCCATATTTTTTCTTCTGAAAAACTTCCTCGCAAGACCCTGACTTAGAGCATCTTCCAAAGCACTGGAATCACCAAAAACCTGAATATGTGCATTCTTTTTTCTTGCTGTAAAAGGAAATTCTTGTACACTATATTCAACTTGCTCATCAGAGTTATTATTTTGCTTAATAGCCTCATCTATTATTCCAGAAACAATATTTTCAAAACTTAAATCAGGATCATCTCTACTTTGGATAGGTATAGCTCTTTTAGTTGCATAAATCGTGGGCATTGGAATAATCAAAGGCCCTAAATTAAGATCATGATGTCTGAAGAATAATTTAGTCCAAGTTTGGTTATCAAATTGTTTAGTGAAATATCTTGAGACTCTCATTATAAAGTAGTAAAAAGGATAAAGTATATATAATCTTTTTTATTCTAATAGCATATGCATCAGGGAAAAGTGTTAACAGAGCCATTGGGCAATGGCCCTGGAAGAATGCTTGCAATAGCTCAGGCATATACAACAATAGATGACAAACTTTTTGAAAACACTCAACTAGAAGAAGTTCACAAGCAAGCTAAACAAACATTACAAAATAATTATGTTATTGGACCATTAGAGCAATATATGCTTTATCATAAAAAGATTTCTTATATTGACTTAAGAGAATTATTCCAGGATGCAATTATAGTATTTATGCCAAGCCTGTCTGTTGTTGATTTTGAGGAAGCAATTAAACTTACTGAAGATGAATTTGCAGCAAAGATATTTCCAAAAGTTCCAAGAAAAGTGGGAGTGGATATTACAAGTATTTTTAGTGAAATGGGTACAAGGCTAAAAAATATGCTTGCAAGATTAGACATAAAAGAAGAGTTTGCTAAAGGAGATTATAATTTCAGGGACAGAGATATATTTTTTATTCCGATAGCTCCAGTACTCTCCATTGTTGAATATGATGGATTTACTTTAAGAAACATTTTTGGAGAAAATCTGCAAATAAATAGTGTCCAGAGAAATATTAAACAAGAAGTAAATGATATTCTTAGGATGAAAGGAAAAAAACTTATGGGTTCAACTGTTCTTGAAGGTAATTATGAATCAGTTTTTTATTGGTATCTACCTTCATTTATAGATCATCAAACAGCAATCAGATTCTTTAGAAGTAATGAAATGACAATAACAGAATACAAAGAAAAGGTACCTTTGTACACAAGATACAATAGAATCTTAATATCCAGAATGTACTCACGTATTATTGATCTTATTCCTGATACAACAATACTATATCCTTATCTATGCAAAACTTCACCTTTATTTGATATTTTAAAAAGAGCCGGCAAAAATTCTCAAAAAAGTCTTTATGAAGTTAGTATAATGGAAAATGAAACAAACCCAGGAATAGCTGAAGCTTCAAAAAGTGCATTAAGAAAATTAAAACAATTCATTGTTTATGAACAGCTTGGATCAGTAAATTCACTTAGTTTTGAGGATATTTAAAATGCAAAGACCAGTTGAACCATGCAGTAGATACTTATGTTTAGCTTGTTCACTCCCACAGGAACAAGAAACTTGCTATAATAATGAATTTCCATGCATGGCTGATTTTATTGCTGCACTTCCTCAAACAGAGCGAGAAGTAATTATGAGAGATGCAAAAGCTGAAGGCTATACAATGATCGGTGCAGAAGATATGGTAATGCAGCTAAACAATCTCCCCTATTTTTTTGTTACCTCAGATCAAAGAGAAGGTAAATTGAGTTCTCTAACTCAAAATAATCCTATAATCCCCTTTCAAATCGCACAGACTCAAAATTTTAGTGATCAAGTACAATCCCTGCCCCATTATCATGGCAGACCCAGCCAATACAGTAGCTCAAAGTGCCCATTATCTGTGCTTTTATCAAATCTAGAAAAAGAAAAAGTACTACACATTGCTAACAGCTATAGAGGAAAAGAATCTCAAATTAAAATACTGGATGTGGGTGCTACTCTAGCAGGAACTATTAGACATATAATTGCATCAGCCCACAAGCTTCCTTATCATGAAAAATTGCTCATGCACCAGCATCCTGATTTTTGGGAATTTGAAGTTCCAAGAAATGTTTATACTGAAAAACCAGTTGCATTAAAAATACAATCTGAAGAATTAATAGATTTATCCACTGATTTGGACAGACTTATCACTTTTATGCAAGGAGGAAAACTAAAAAACCTAGATGTTTGGGATATGACCACTTTTCAATATGAAAGAAGCCATTACAAAGAATGGTTTAGGTCATTAGAAATGGACTGGCGAGATTTTGGAATAAAAGAATATGTATTTAAAGGAACTGCAGACCTATTATTAACACTTGCAAACACCGGCCAAATTGTTGTTGGAGACTTTAAAAGAGCAAGATTTCAGAAAAACTCATTTGACCTGCAGACCGCAACATATGCTCTGGGAATAGAACAGATGGCATCAATTCATGCGCCAGGCTATTTATTGGTTTTGGCAATTAACAGATATGGAAATAAACCTCAGGATTATAACACTCCAGTAATGCATATCAGACTTTTGCAAAGAGATGACATATTAATAAAAACAGCTAAATTAAAAGGAATTTTTTTACACACATTGATGGCATCACTAATTCAAGATCCAAGTAAATTTCTAAAGTTAAGAAATAAACAGAGAAAAATAAGAATAAGCAAATATGGAGATAAAGAACAAAAAATGCATTGTGAGGATCTATTTACTGGAAGCCCATGTATTAATCACCAGAATAATATGTGCAAGGCTGTTGCAGAGATCATTAAAAATGGGGGAAATCTTGAGGATCTTCTTATTGAGCCTTTTCAACCATGGGCTTAGAAGTAACCTTGCTCACATAATTCTCTAATATCATCAATTCCAATGTTTGGATTGGGATGCTTCATAAAATAACAGGCAATTGAAGCTTTTGCAGCTGGAGTCAAATCACTTCCATTGGTTTTTAGTGAATGTAAGGTCCTTTCAATTGAACTGTCAATTACTGGCATATCATGAATAAAAGCACTTCTTTGAAACTTTTCTTTTAATTCATAGGATCTCATGTCTATTTGGAGAAAACAAAAAATATGATATCTGTCATGAGCTGAGTTTTCAAAAATTGTTTCTCCATAAGCCAATGCTTGGATATCTTCAATTGAATAATCCTGACCACTTGTAAGACCAATCTCATTTTCTAAACCAAGGATTAAAGATTTGATAGGATCTTGGTCAGGACAAACACAAAAGGGATGTTTCCATCCTGAACTGTAAATTGAAGCTATGCCTCTTTCTGAAAACACAATCCCGTCAGTTGTTTGAATTAACACATCCAGTTCAAGACCAGCACTTGGCACTTGTTGGGTTTCAAATGCATCTGCATACTGTGGATTTTTGCATGCCACAATCGCTGAATACTTAATTATTGCATAATATAACCAGAGAGTATTACCATCAAAATAGGGTTTACCTGTGGGAGAGATAGTATTTCCATCCCAAAGAAAAATATTGCCGTCTTCTAAGTAAAGGGCTTTGCCCCCAGTAGACATATCATCATCAATATAATAGCCTCCTCCATTAGCAGTATTTAATCTCTGCTGAGTATCAAGCAAAACCTGAAGCCAAAAATCATTTCTCACATGCATGGCTTCTGCTGGTTCTGAAAAATGAAAGTCTTGTTTTTGGAATTGGACACTTTCTATCGGAATATCGAGCCAGAAATCTATAGACCAATTGTCAGTTTTTAAATTTAATTGCCCCCTCTTCATAATGCTCACTAGGAACTGACTAAGTTCATTTAAACAAAAATGGATTTAGTATATAAAGATTTTTTACAACGAATTGGTAAAACAAATCCATACAAAAATTAATAAACTCAGTTTAATTATAGTCTATTATGACAAATCTTCCTTGGACATCAGAATACCGCCCAAAGAAACTAAGCCAGGTTCAAGGCCATAAAAAAGCCATGAACCAGCTCAAAACATATGTGCTGAACTTTAAAAAACAAAAGAAAAAGGCAGTTCTTCTTTATGGTCAGACAGGTAGTGGAAAAACCTGCATTGCACATGCGCTTGCAAATGATATGAACCTTGAAATCTTGGAAGTGAATGCATCAGATCTGAGAAATAAAAAAGGAATTAAATCAGTAGTAGGTTCAGCATCAAAACAAAGAAGTTTATTTAGCAAAAGTAAACTAATTTTAGTGGATGAAATTGATGGATTGTCTGGACGCCACGATAGAGGCGGTGTAAGGGAATTGATTAGGGTTATTAAAAACACAAGTTTTCCTCTAATACTTACAGCTAATGATATTTATGACTCAAAATTTTCAACACTTAGAAAAAAATGTGAAAAAGTACAGCTCAGAACTCCTTCATACATCTCAATTAAAAGCGTGTTAAAAAAAATTACAAAAAAAGAAAAACTTACTGTAGATGACAAAACACTAAAAACAATAGCAAGAAGAGCAGGTGGAGACTATAGAGCAGCAATAAATGATCTACAAAGCATAGCACAGGTATCAATTGACAAAAATCTAAAAAATATTGATGATAGAAATCAAACAGATTCTATATTTGATGCACTCTTAAGAATCTTTAAATCAACTGATATTGATGTAGCTATTTCAGCTTTGGACAATATTGATGAAGACTTTGATAAAAGTTTTATGTGGATTGATGAAAATCTGCCAAAAGAATACACAAAACCTGCTGAACTGTATAAAGCATATGATGCACTCTCTTTAGCAGATGTATTTAAGGGAAGGATAAGAAGATGGCAATACTGGAGGTTTATGGTCTATCAAAAAACTTTAATGACAGCAGGAGTTGCTTTAGCTAAAAAAGAAAAATACAAAAAATATACAAAATACAAACCAAGCAGCAGAATATTTAAACTCTGGAGAATGAGTCAGACACGGAAGAAGAGAAAAGCAATAGCAAAAAAAATTGGAGAAAAAATGCATGAATCATCCACTGACATAATTCAGCACTCTTTGCCATACATAGTCAATATGATGAAAAAAGACAAAAAACTCAAATCAAATATGTCAAAATACTTTGAACTTGACAAATCAGAGGTTTCCTGGCTTCTAAAACAATAAAATTTTTAAACAATCATATATAAACTAGCTATATGTCAGACATAAATATAGAAAAATTAGCAGCATTCTGCAAGAAAAAAGGTCTAGTCTATCCCTCATCTGAAATATATGGTGGGATGGCAGGTTTTTTTGATTATGGACCATTAAGATCGGAAGAGCACAGAACTCCAGAAGACTCCTGGTGGAAATTTCATGTACAAAGCAGAGATGATATTGTAGGAATAGACGGAAGCATAATCACACATCCAAAAGTATGGGAAGCATCAGGACATGTGAGTAGTTTTGTGGATGTTGCAGTTGAGTGCAAAAAATGCGGTTCAAAAAGTAAGCTTGATAGATTTGAAGTTGGAAAAGTAAAATGCGGGAAATGTGATGGAGAATATGTAGACAAAGGAGAATTTAATCCAATGTTTACAACACAGGTAGGTCCAATAAAAAAAGATTCAATAAAAGCTTATCTGAGACCAGAAACAGCACAGATTATGTTTGTAGATTTTAAACAAGTAGTAGAAACTTCAAGACTAAAACTGCCATTTGGTATTGCACAGATGGGAAAAGCATTTAGAAATGAAATCTCTCCAAGAAACTTCTTGTTTAGGTGTCGTGAGTTTGAACAAATGGAAATTGAATATTTTATACATCCAAAAAATGTTAATAATTGTCCATTTATTGCAGAGGTACAAGATCATGAGATTATTATCTTATCTTCAGATGACCAGTCGCAGGGCAAGACTAAAGGAACCAAGATGACAATTAAACAAGCCCTTGATAAACAAATAATCAAAACACAATGGCATGCTTACTGGCTTGCTCTAGAGCACAAATGGTTTATTAGCCTGGGAGCAACCCCAGATAATTTTAGAATAAGACAGCACCTGAAAACAGAAAAGAGCCATTATGCTCTTGATACCTGGGATTTAGAATACAAATTCTCATTTGGTTGGAAAGAGCTTCAAGGACTTGCAAATAGAACTGATTATGATCTAAAGCAGCACATGAAGCACTCAAAAAAGAAAATGACTATGTACATACAGGAAGATAAGGAAAGAATTGTTCCGTATGTTGTTGCAGAACCATCACAAGGAGTGGACAGAGCATTTTTAGTTTTTATTAGTGATGCATATGAAGATGATAAAGAACGTGGAAATATTGTTTTAAAACTTGACCCAAAATTATCTCCAATTAAAGTTGCAGTATTTCCTTTAGTAAATAAAGATGGGGTAGATGATAAAGCAAAACAAGTGTACAAAGAAGTTAAAACATGTTTTAATAGTTTTTATGATCGCAGTGGAAGTATAGGAAGAAGATACGCAAGACAAGACGAGGTAGGAACACCTTACTGTGTTACAGTTGATTATGATACACTAAAAGACAATACAGTTACAATAAGAGATAGAGACACCACAGAACAAATAAGAGTTAAAATAAAAGAGCTTAGAAATGTATTATGGGATTTATTAAATAAAAAAGTATTATTTAAGGAGGTAAAAAAATGAAAATATCTGAATTAAAACCAAATACACCAGTGGATTTGCTTGTGGTGGATGTTGTGGATAAAGGAGAAACAAGAGAATTTTCCAAATTTGGAAATACAGGAAAAGTTTGTACAATCACAATCAAAGATGAATCAGGTACTGCTAAGATGAGTCTGTGGAATGAAGATACAGATAAAATCAGTAAAGGAGATAAAATTGAGTTAAAACAGGGTTGGGCAAAAGAATACAGAGGAGAAATG
This sequence comes from Candidatus Woesearchaeota archaeon, assembly GCA_018263355.1. GTDB lineage: Archaea > Nanobdellota > Nanobdellia > Woesearchaeales > JAGVZT01 > JAANXH01. The sequence continues at coordinate 18,508 of JAANXH010000018.1, read as the reverse complement.
CAGGCGTCAACTGGAAGAAATGGAACATTAACAGTTCTAGAGTCTGGAAAGTCCAAACAGGAAAAACCAGAAGAATCTGAGCCTGAGGAAACAGAGAAAACAACAGAGCCAGAAAAAGAAGAACCTATTACTCAAGAAGATTTAGCAGTTGAAGAAGAAACAATTTAACCGAAAGTAATAAATATTGATTTTTTATTCCAGTATTTAGTGGGACTGTAGCTCAGACTGGGAGAGCACACGGCTGAAGTGCAAAGTGCAAACGCACAATGCTAGGAAACCGTGGTGTCCTGGGTTCAAAAATTATTGGCTATTGGCTGTCAGCCATTAGCTATTGGCAGCTAATAGCAAAGAGCCAATAAATTGAAAGTCCCAGCAGTCCCACATTTTATCCCAGTCTTTATTTAAATTTAGAAATTAATTTTTTTAGCAGATTTGATTGCTATCTTAAGCTCTTCATAAATATGAAACTTAAACTTAAGACTGGATATATATTTCTTGCGAAAAATATTCCCATCCAATTTAACCAAAACATTAATTAACTATCTATCAATAAAATTCTGTTATGACTGAAAACATTATTGTGATTGCTGCACATCCAGACGACGCTGTGCTAGGTGTTGGTGGAACAATAGCAAAATACATTCAGCAAGGAAAAAATGTGACAGTAATCAGATTCTCATACGGGGAAAAATCACATCAATGGCTAAAAAAACATGTGACAAAAAAAATGAGGAAAAAAGAGGCAGAATCTGCAAAAGAAATTCTTGGTTTTAAAAAATCAATCTATCTGGGATTAGAAGAAGGTAAATTTAAACAAGAAGCCAAAAAAATTAAAACTAAACTAAAAAAAATAATAAAAAAACAAAAACCAAGTAAAATATTCACACATAATCTGCAGGATCCTCACAAAGACCATCAAGCAGTATGCAACATTGTTCTAGAAATTGTAGATAATATTAAAATCCAAACAGAGGTCTATATGTTTGACATCTGGAATATTTTAAACTTTAAAAGAATTCCTTATCCAAGATTATACATTGACATTTCAGACACATTCAAAACAAAAACACAAGCAATAAAGTGTTATTCAAGCCAGTGGGCATCACTAATATTTTTATTGGGGAGTATATATTCAAAAGCATTGATATACGGATTTTCACATCAAGTAAAATTTGCAGAGAGGTTTTTTAAGATAAGATGAAACAAATGCTTTATGTGATGGACACATTCTATCCCAAAGTAGATGGGGTAATCCGATTTTCGGAAAAAATGGTTCCAGATCTTTTAGAAAAATTTAATGTAAAAGTAATTGCACCAAATTATGGTGGGAATATTGGGCAATTTGGCGGAGCACCACTTGACTTTTACCCAGTAATTAAATTTATAAAAATAAATGCTGGTTCAGTATATTACCCACCTATATACAAACCTGCATTAAACAAAGAAGTAAGAAAGTCAGACATTGTTTTTATCCAGTCATTTCCTCTACTTGGAGCATCTGCCCTATTAACAGCAAAAATCTACAAAAAGCCAGTTGTAATGTACTTTCATCAAATCGGCTGGGAGCAATTGTCACTAGTTATGGGGGGTCCAAATTGGTTTCAGAAGATTGTTTCAAACTGTGTGAAGTTTTTTACCAAAGTATTAAGTAATTTATGTGACCTTATAATTGTCCCATCAGACTCTCTAATAGATGTACTAAATAATGCTGGTATCAGGGCAGAAAAACAAACAGTTGAGCTAGGAGTAGATACAAATAAATTCGAGCCAGTTAAAAGTAAAGCCAGGGCCAAGAAAAAACTAGATATTGACCCAAAAAAAACAGTAATAGGGTACTGTGGTAGATTAAGTGATGAAAAAGACATCCACACATTGGTACAAGCATTTCAAAATCTGAAACAAAAAAACATACTGTTATTATTAGTAGGCGATGGAAAACACTATCAAAAATACTCAAGAAAGCATAAAATAAAACTTACAGGCTATGTTGAAAATGTAACTGATTATTATGATGCAATGGATATTTTTGTAATGCCTTCACTTACAGAAACAACAGGACTTTCTACACTTGAGGCAATGTCAAGTGGCTTGCCAGTAATAACCACTCCTGTTGGGCTGGCAGTTACATCCATAAGTGATGGATACAATGGGCTCATTTTCAGTAAAAAAGATGTAGAAGGATTGAAAAATCATCTAAATAATCTTATCAAAAACAAAAAACAAAGAAAACTATTAGCAAAAAATGCAAGAAAAACAGTAATAGAAAACTTTGATTGGAAAACCGCTTCTAATAAAATATTAGAGATTGTAGAAAAATTATCTGATTAAAACCTCAAATCTCCAGACTAATAATCTTACTAATAGAATGCTCATTCATTGAAACACCATATAAATTATCAGCTTCCTGAATAATTGCATCATTGTGGCTGACTATGATATACTGTGCATTTTGAGAATACTTTCTAATTAGTCTGGCAAGCTTTTCAGAATTGTGTTTATCTAAGGCTGCATCAACCTCATCAAGAACATAAAATGAAGCTGGATCATATTCCTGTACTGCAAAAATCAAGGACAGGGCAGTTAAGGTCTTTTCTCCACCTGATAAACTTCTTATATCCATAAATCTGCGTCCAGTTAATTTTACTCTAATCCTTACACCACCCTCGAATACATCCTTGGGATTTTCAAGCGCAAGGTGAGCTTTTCCTTTTGTAGTTAATCTTTTGAATATGTTTTGGAAATGTTCATTAACACTATCAAAAGTTTTCATAAACAACTCTTGTTTTCTGCTCTCAATTTCCTCCATAAGAATTAATACATCTGCTTTTTCCTCTTCAAGTTTATCTTTTTTAGCAAGTAATTCTTCATATTCTTCCTGCACACTATCGTAGATTTCAAGAGCCTTAAGATTCACACTTCCCATTTTCTCGACCATATTCTCAAATCGGGTTATCTCAGCTTTAATAGCAGAAATATTCTTTTTTCTCATAATTACAACTCCTTGGTACTGTTCAAACTCTTTTAGAAGTCCAGAAAGCTCTCCATTAATAGCTGCGATTTTAAGTGCATAATTATTAATCTTCATTTCAAGATCCCTGCTTTTTTCTTCTAAAGTTCCTTTTTTAATTTCAAGATCTCTTTGTTTTTCATTAAGTTTATCTCTTTTAGAAAATAGGTCTTTGAATTTTTTATAAAAGGCTTTTTGCTTTTTCTCTTTTGTCTTAAGCTCAGTTTCCTGGTTATCAACCTTTTTCTTGGTCTTTTTTAAATCCTTTTCAAAACCTTTTTCTTCCTTATCAAGCTGCTTGAGAATTTTATCAATCTTTTCAAGTTCAGGACCATACATCTCCTTAAGCTGCATTTTTGCAGACTTAATTTCATGCTCTGTTTGAATCAGTTCTTCTTTAAGCTCATTTCTTTTATCTTCAAATGTGTTAAGTTCTGCAAGCAGTTCAGGGTTTTGCAGCTCACTAATATCATTTCTTAAACTTTGCTTTTCAGCCTTTACTTTTGCAAACTTCTTATTTAATTTTTGAATTTCCTTATTCTTTTTCTCAATAGTTTTCTCAAGCTGCTTGCTTTGTTCATTTAACAATCTTTTTTCTTTTTTACTTACATCTACATCTCCTTTTTCTAAATGAAGACTTTTTTCAATTTTGATAATCTCTCCTTCTAGCCCAGCTTTTTCTTTTCTTAAATCCACAATATTTTTTTGGTTTTCCTGCCTTCTTTTTTCCAAAACTTCAACTGCTTTGCTAAGCTCTCTTACCTGATCTTCAATTTCATTAATATTTTTAGAAGTTTCCTTTTCCTGAAAACCTAATCCTGATTTCCGCCTTCTAAATCCTCCAGTCATAGCACCGGATCGTTCAGCAATATCTCCATCTAATGTTACCATCCTTGCTTTTCCAACACCAATTCTCCTTGCAACAGTAATATTGTCCACAACCAATGTGTTGGCAAAAAGATAATTAAAAACAACTCTATACTTAGTCTTAAAATCAACAAGATTAACAGCTAATCCATGACACCCCCTAGATTTTGCAAGTTTTTTATTTTCTGGTCTGGTTTTATAGCTTCTAACCTTATTTAATGGTAGAAATGTGGCTCTGCCAAGTTTATTTTTCTTTAAATATTTGATGCATTTTGCTGCAACCTTATCATCCTTGACAACAACATTGTTTAATCTACTACCTGCTGCAACTTCCAAAGCCATGGAATACTTTGTACTAACAGTTCCAAGTTCCCCAACAGTCCCATAAATGCCCTTGATCTTATTTTTTTGCTCTAAGATCTTTTTAATTGCAATATTTGCAGAAAGTTTTTCTTTAATCCCAACAGACCTGGCCTTAAACCTTGACAGCTCTTGTTTTAATTTTGCTAATTTTTGTTCTTTCTTGCCAATCTGTGCAGCAAGACTTGAATCATCAGCAAGAGATTTATTTAACTCAACAGTAATTTTCTTAAAAGACTTTTTCTTTTCTTTAAGTGATTTGAGTTCTTTATTGTGCTCTTTTTCAACCTCCTGCACTTTTTCAATACGATCATCTAAAGTAGTGATTTTATACTCAACCCTATCTTTCTCCCTGAGTAAATCTTGTTGCTCTTCTCTTAGCTTTTGCACATCTTTTTGAAGCTTCTCTGCCTTTGTATCAATTTTTTGAATTTTCTCTTCAATTTTTGGAATTTCTCCAAGATTACGCTTATCTTTAAACTTCTCAATAGTATTTAAAATTGATTTATGCTCCTTATCAACCTGCTCTTTTTTCTTTTCCAACTCATTTATCTTTTTTTCAATACCTTTATTTTTTGATGTAATCTCCTTGCTGTCAGCCTCTAGCTGCTCTCTTCTGGAAGATATTTTTTCAAGCTCTTGTTTTAGATTCTCAATCTTAGTATTATTAGTAGCAATATCAACTCTTAATTCTTCCAGTTTTTTCATAATCTGGACTTGCTCTTTTTCTCCCTTTTTTTCAATTTCTTTTGTTAATTTATCAACTTCTTCTCTTGTTTCTTTAATCTTTTTTTTAGTATCAGAAATATCTTTGTTAATCTTATCAAGTCTGGAATCAGCCTTTTTCTTCTTTTTTTCCTTTTTTCCTTTTTTCTCTTTTTTTTCTTTTATCTGATGATTAAGCACAGTAGCTTTGCTGCTATCAATCTTTTCTTTCATATTCCTGTACTTAACAGCTTGATTTCTCTCTTTTTTAAGCTCATTAAGATAAGTTTCCCTTTCTGCAAGAATAATCTCAGCTTCTTTGAGGCTATCTTCAACCTTGTTTAAATTATTCATGGCCTTGTGTTTCTTATCCTGATAAATAGAAATTCCAGAAATCTCTTCCAAAACCTTTCTTCTTTCAACAGTTGACATTTCAACAAACCGGATTATGTCTCCCTGCAAAATAATATTATATCCGTCAGGGTCAATTTTAGCAATGGAAAGCAAATCTAATATTTGAGTCCTAGTACTTGTCTTATCATTAATCTTATAGACAGATTGACCAGTTTTTTTTACTATCCTAGAAATTTTTATTTCCTTATCTTTTTTTGGGAAAGTTTTCTTACTATTGTCAAAATATATTGACACACTTGCCTTTTTGCCTGGTTTTTTTGTTTTTCCACCATTATAAATTAGATTGGCAGATTTTTCAGCTCTCATGCTTTTGGATGACAATCTCCCAAGTACAAAACAAATTGCATCAAGCACATTGGATTTGCCTGAGCCATTTGGACCTAAAACAGAATTAAAATGATCACCAAAAACAATTTCAGTTCTTTTTGCAAAAGATTTGAATCCCTGCATCACAATTTTATTTATCTTTGTCATAGTAATACTCTTTTTTATAATAATGCAACTTTTAATACGTATATATATTTTTGGGTTTTATCTGCTCTTTGCTTAAAAAGTTTTTTATAGTAATCTTATTTTGTTTTAATTATGAAATACTCTGAACTGGTTACTGTATATGAAAAACTGGAAAACACCTCTAAAAGACTTGAAAAAACATTCATAATATCCAAATTCCTAAAACAAATAGATAAAGATATTGATAAAATAATGCTATTACTCAATGGCAGGGTTTTTCCAGGCTATGATAATTCTAAACTCGGCGTTGCATCAAAAATTGTTTTAAAAGCAATTCAAAAAGCCTCAGGCAGGACTGAAAATGAAATATTAAATTATTGGAAAAAACACGGAGATTTAGGTTTAGTAGCAGCAGAAATGATAAAAACCAAAAGCCAATCCACATTGTTTAGCTCTGCTCTAACTGTTTCCAAAGTATATAATAACATAAAAAAACTACCTCAGCTAGAAGGTTCTGGGTCAATTGACAGAAAAATCGCATTAATGGCTCAGCTCTTAACAAGTTCAAAACCAGCTGAAGCAAAATACATTGTTAGAACTGTATTAGAAGAGATGAGGTTTGGAGTTGGTAAAAGTTCACTAAGAGATGCAATTGTCTGGGCATATTTTTCAGATGATCTAAAAATAAGTTATGATCAAGATTCAAACGACATGCAGATTGAGGACAGAGACAAATATAACAAATACACAAATGCAACTCAAAAAGCAATTGACCTGACAAATGATATCCCTTTAGTTGCCAAAAAAGCAAAACAAGGATTTAAACAACTTACAGAAATTGGAATAATTATAGGAAACCCTATTTTGGTTATGTTATCTCCAAAAGTACAAAATATAAAAAAAGGTTTTGAAAGAGTAGGCAAACCTTGTCAAATAGAATACAAATATGATGGATTTAGAATGCAAATTCACAAAAAAGAAAAAATAAAAATATTTACCCGGAGACTAGAAAATGTAACTAATCAATTTCCTCATATTGTAGAGTATGTTAAAAAAAATGTTAAGGGCAAAAATTTTATTATAGAAGGCGAAGCAGTAGGATTTGACCCAGATACAAAAGACTATCAGCCATTTCAAAAAATTTCTCAAAGAATTAGAAGAAAATACAATATCAAAAAAACAGCAGAAGAATTTCCAGTTGAGCTGAACCTATTTGATGTAATTTATTACAATGGTGAGCAGATGTTAGAAGTTGATTTTGAAAAACGAAGAAAACTCCTTGAAAAAATAACCAATCAAGTAGATAAAAAAATAGTCTTATCAAAAAAAATCATTACATCAGACACTAAAAAAGTAGAAAAATTTTATGGCCAAGCATTAAAAGATGAGCAAGAAGGAGTTATGATGAAAAATCTAAATGCACCCTACAAACCAGGCTCAAGAGTAGGATATATGGTTAAACTAAAACCAACAATGGAGAGCCTGGACTTGGTAATTGTTGGGGCAGAATGGGGAAAAGGAAAACGTTCTGGCTGGCTAACATCTTACACACTATCATGTGTTGGAGAAGATGAGCAACTTTTAACAATAGGAAAATCATCAACAGGATTAAAAGAAAAATCATCTGAGGGCTTAAGTTTTGAGCAAATAACAAACATGTTAAAACCATTAATCATCAGTGAAAAAAACAGATCAGTAAAAGTAAAACCAGAAATAATAATTGAGATCAATTATCAAGAAATCCAAAAATCTCCAACTTATAATTCAGGGTATGCATTAAGATTCCCAAGCATCTCTAAACTAAGGGATGATAGGGGACTTGCTGATGCTTCAACACTAAATGAAGTAGAAGAGCTCTACAAAAGCCAAAACAAATAAATACTTGCTAAATATTTAATATATAGAAAGCACAAAATTTGTGGGGGAGAAAAAATGGAAAAAGATATTGGGGAAATAGAACTAACAGAATCTACAAGTATCAAAGTCAGAATTGATGAATATGATGGTAAGCCAGGATTGACTATAAGAAAATTCATCACAAGTGAAAGATACACAGGATTTACAAAACAAGGAGTAAGAGTGCCTGCAGAAAAATGGAAAGACTTTAAAAAATTAATAGACCAGGCAGATTCAGAACTTGAGTAAATCTCAGATTTTGATTAAGTGAAACAATTAACTGTATAATATGAATTCAATTTATGCTCAAAAACTGGGAGAATATCAAGGAGTTTGTATATACATCATTAGCTAGTTAGTGGATTTTATTGCGTTTTTAAACTGTTCTAAAAACCTTTCCCAGTCATCTAACTTTACGCAACAACCACACGCAAATTCATGCCCTCCTCCATAACCTTCTATACCTTCCAAAGCTTTCTTTAAAATAGGTCGAATCTTTTTAGTAGCGGATCTTAAACTGCACTTCATCTCCCCACCTTTAGACCTACCAATAATTATAATCTTGTCCTTATTTTTATGCAGAATCTCATTAGACAAGTCTCCTGTAAAACAAACCTTTCTACTATTATAGGTATACACAAATAAATTATCCATAACTTTAGCATTTTTAAGAGCACTATTAAGCATTTTATTATATGGTTTGTACAGCTTTTGGAATTGTTTGTAAATATATTTTCCCTGAGCAGTTTTCTGCTCCAAAATCTCATAAGGAGAGTCAATTCTTGTCAATACTTTCATACACTTTTTTACCTTACTTGTCTTTCCCTTCAATACAAAAGAAAAAATTCTTATTAGTTCTCCTAATCTTGTCTCATACAATGCTTCATCAGGAGTTTTTATTCCTTTTGGAAGCAAATCTGGATACTTTTCTGCAAACTCATCAGCAAAATCAGGCAAAAACCAATCACCAATAATCCCAACCATTGCTATCCACAAATCTTGCTCCACCACTTTATATGCCCAGTAACTAGTTGGTCTATTATCCCCCTCATCTTGCATTGGGTTAAAATAATTAACATTATTACGCTGTTTTAATCCGTGATGATCTAGCCAGACAATCTTAGTTTTTGCCTTATCAATAAACTCTTGGCTGATATCTGGTTTATCCAAAACAAAAATCTTATCAGGACCATATTCCTTAACTTTTCTTAAGAACTGTTTGTCCAAAATAGGTCTAGCTTTAACCACAACCCCATGCCCTTCTCTTACATAGCGGTAAAATAATAAAAAACTACAAAGACCATCTGGATCATCATCAAAAAAATATAATGGATTATAACTATGATCTAATTCATTTCTTAACTCTTGAATCTGTTTTTTAGACAATCCCATTCACAAAAAATAAATTAGTGACATATATAAGTGTTACCTACAAAGGGCAAAGTCAACTACTCTGTGTTAGTGCCATTAATGCCTGATTTAAGTGAAGGAGACAACCATCTTTTTAAGAGTCATTAGGGAACAGTTTGCAGTCTATTAATATGACTTAATGCAATATCAAGGAGAGTTTAGCAAACTGGCGACTGAACCGGTATTATGGGGCTAACATTAAGTTGACTTTGCCCCTACAAAGATACTATTAAAAAACATGCAAAATCAGTCAATTATTTTTTCATCATTGATTTAATTTTCTCACAAACTTTGTTTAGAGCCACAAAAAGATTTCTGTGAGTTACCTCAGAATTATACTGTTTTTCATTATCTAAAACCATACCATGCAATTCATATTTTTCAGACTTTTCAGTTTTGTGAATTTCTTTCATATGCAAGCTTAACTTCTCAAAATTTTTAGAACTTTCTGAAAACTGTCTTGCATAATTTCCAACAATTTTCTTTAGTACAATTAATTGATCCCTTCTTAATTTTCGAAAACCAGAAAGCTCAATTATTCCTCCTAAAACAAGTGTATCATCGCCTTCTTGTGCCATTACATGGATATATTTGCTATGTGGATTTAAAAAGCTTTTGGAAAATTGCTCCTAAATAGGCAGTTTTTCATATAAATTATTAGTTATACTCTACAGTAGTATAAAAAGTTTATAAAGAACTAATAAAAGAATAGCAATATGAAGGCTGAAGCTGATTTCTTATTTGAAGTATCCTGGGAAGTATGTAATAAAGTTGGTGGAATATATACAGTTGTAAAATCAAAAGTAAATCCTATAAAACATTATTACAAACAAAACTACTATGTAATAGGTCCTTATTTTGTTGAAAAAGCAGCAGCAGAATTCCAGGAAATGGTTGCACCAGACCATCTAAAAGAAATATTTCAAAAATTAAAAAAAGAAGGTATAATCTGTCATTATGGGACTTGGATGGTTCCAGGTGAACCAAAAACAATTCTAATTGACTTTTCAGGTTATTTTAAACATAAAAATAATATTAAAAGAGAATTATGGGATAATTTTAAAATTGATTCTTTGCATAGTCCATTTAGTTTTGATGAACCTATAGTCTGGTCTTTTGCAGTTGGCAGGCTACTAGAGGAGATTTGTGAACTCAGCAGAGAAAATCAGGTTGTACAATGTCATGAATGGCTCAGTGGGGCAGCGCTTTTATACTTAAAATCAAGAAATGTCAAAATTGGCACTGTTTTTACAACCCATGCAACTATGCTTGGAAGAACAATTACAGGAGTAGACGAAAACATATATGAACTAATGGGAAAAATAGATCCAGACCAAAAAGCCCGCGAACTGGGAGTAATTGACAAGCACCAGATGGAAACCCAATGTGCAAAACATGCAGATGTATTTACAACAGTAAGTGAGGTGACTGGGCTTGAAGCTGAAGCACTGCTTGGCAGAAAACCAGATGTTTTGCTTTTAAACGGACTAGATATTGAAAAATTTCCAACATTGGAGGAAAGCACTTTCAAACACAGATTATTTAAGGAAAAATTAAAAGAATTTGCAATGTACTACTTTTTTCCTCATCATAAGTTTGATATTCAAAACACTTTGATTTACTTTTTGGCTGGAAGGTATGAATTTCATGATAAAGGAATAGATGTTTTTATTCATGCACTGTCCGAATTAAATCAAAAACTAAAAAAAGCAAAAAGCAAAAAAACAATTCTTGCATTTATTTGGGTTCCGGGAAATATCAGAGGAATTAAATCAAGCTTACTGGAAAATAAAACAACTTTTACAGATATCAAAGACAGTATTGAAGACTCTTCCAAGCAAATACAACAAAGAATAATTTATTCATTAGTCTCACAAAAAGCATTTTCAGAAAACTTTCTTTTGGGAAAAGACCTAATGCATGATATTAAAAGGAAAGTAATGAAATTTACAGTTAAGAAAAACCATAATCCACCACTAAGCACACATAATTTGCATAATGAACATCATGATCCAATTATAAACAGCCTTAAAGCGCACAAACTTCTAAACAAAAAATCAGATAAAGTTAAAATAGTATTTTATCCAATATATTTGACCGGAGCAGACAGACTCTTAGACTTGAGTTATTATGAATGTATGAGTGGCTCACACTTAGGAGTATTTCCATCATACTATGAACCTTGGGGATACACACCACTAGAAGCAGGAGCTTTGGGAGTAGCATCTGTAACTACAGACTGTGCTGGTTTTGGAAAATATGTTCAGAGCAAAACATCTGTTACTCAATATCCTGGAGTTTATGTTTTAGAAAGACACAATAGGCCACATGAAAAAGTGGTTAAGGATCTTACAAAAGTTATGTTTGACTACTCAAAATTAACTCAGCAGGAACGAATTGAAAACAAAATTCAGGCTAAGAAACTAGCAGCACTTGCTGATTGGAAAAAAATGGTTGAAAATTATCTTAGAGCACACAATCTGGCAGTGGAAAAAGTATGGAATTAAGAAAAGATTATATTCTCGACAGATGGTCAATAATTGCTCCAAAAAGAAGCAAGAGACCACGCTCTTTTAAGCAACCAGTTGCAAAAACTACAGATGATAATTGTCCATTTTGTCCTGGAAAAGAAGATCAAACTCCGCCTGAGATTGGCAGAGTAGAAGAAAACAAAGAGTGGAAAATCAGATGGTTTTCAAACAAATTCGGATTTCTTGATAAGGGTAATCTAAAAATACAAACTCACAATAAATTCTATACTTTTGCTAAAGCTGCTGGAAAAAATGAAGTGATTGTTGAAACCAGAGATCACAAAAAGCAGCTGCATAACCTAAGCATTGAGCATATAACAGAAATTCTTAGGATATATGTTCAAAGAATAAAAGAGCTGTCAAAAACAAACAAATATGTGGTAATATTCAAAAACCAAGGTATAAATGCAGGCACATCTTTGGTTCACTTGCATACACAAGTAGCAGCTATCAATATAGAACCTCCAATGATTAAAAAGCAGGTGCAAGCTAGTTTTGAAAACGGGAAATGTTTGTATTGTGATATAGTTAAATCTGAAAAAGAGGGTGAAAGAAGAGTATTTGAGAATAATGATTTTGTTAGTTTTTGTCCATATGCTCCCAGATTTAATTTTGAAACATGGATATTTCCAAAAAAACACATAAGATCAATAACAGATTTGAATAAAGATCAGCTAACACAACTGGCACAGATGCTCAAAAAAATCCTTTTAAAGCTGGCAGAGCTAAACGCATCGTACAATTTTGTGCTGCACAATGCTCTAAAGAATAAAGATTTACATTTTCACATAGAAATTCTGCCAAGAATAGCAAAATTCGGTGGGTTTGAACATGCAACAAATATTATTGTTCAGCAAATAAGTCCTGAACAGGCAGCAGAATTTTTTAGAGAATAAAACCATAAACTTTTTATACTCGTTATTCATAGAAACAATAAAAGAAATTAAAAAAAGGGGTGCAAATTATGGTTAAAGTAGCGATTAATGGTTTTGGTAGAATAGGAAGACAGGTTTTTCAGGCAGGTCACAAAGATATTGATTTTGTAGCATTTAATGATCTAACAGATACACAAACACTGGCATATCTGTTAAAATATGATTCTGTGCATGGTAAATTTGATGGAACAATAAAGGCACAAAAAGACGGACTAGAAATAAATGGGAAGTTCATTAAAGTTTTTGCAGAAAAAGATCCTGAAAATTTACCTTGGAAAGACATAGGTGTTGATATTGTAGTTGAAAGCACTGGTTTTTTTAGAGACAGAAAAGGTGCATCTAAACATTTGACAGCAGGAGCAAAAAAAGTACTAATATCAGCTCCAGCAAAGGAGGCTGATTTTACAATAGTGATGGGAGTAAATGAGCATGATTATGATAAAGAAAAACACAATATAGTTTCTAATGCAAGCTGCACAACCAACTGCACTGCACCAGTAGTTAAGGTATTGCATGATAATTTTGGTGTAGAGCAAGGCTTACTAACAACAACACATGCCTACACAGGAAATCAAAGATTACTTGATGCTCCGCATAGAAAAGACCCAAGAAGAGGAAGGCATGCTGCTATTAACATGGTGCCTACAACAACAGGAGCAGCAGTTGCAGTAACACAAGTAATACCTGCTCTTAAAGGTAAACTTGATGGGATTGCAGTAAGAGTCCCAATTCCAGATGGGAGTCTAACAGACTTTGTCTGCACACTTAAAAAACAGACCTCTGCTGAGGAAATTAACAGTTTGTTTAAAAATGTTGCAAACCATCATTTGAAAAACCTAGTTGAGTACACAGAGGATCCAATAGTTAGTAGAGACATAATACATAACCCACATTCAGCCATATTTGATTCAAAAATGACCAAAGTAATTGATGGAAAACTGGTAAAAGTTTTAGCTTGGTATGATAATGAATGGGGCTACTCAAACAGAATGGTTGATGTAATTAAGATGCTATGATGTTTCAACTAAAAGATTTTGATTTTAAAGACAAAAGAGTTCTTTTGAGAGTGGACTTTAATGTAAGTCTGCAAAATGGAAAAATCACAGATGACACAAGAATAAAAGCAGCGCTGCCAACGATTAAACAAATTCTTGCCCAGCAGCCAAAATATCTGATAATTATGTCTCATCTTGGAAGACCTAATGGAAAATGCGTTGAAGATTTGAGGCTTGATCCTGTTGCATACGGGCTTGCAGAACTTTTGCACAAACCAGTTATAAAATTTGATGAGGTTTACAGTGATAGAGTAGATAATGGGACAAATAATGCACAGCCAGGATCAGTTTTTATGCTTGAAAATGTGCAGTTTCATGAAGGTGAAAAGAAAAAATCAGATGAAATGGCAAAAAAACTGGCGAGTTATGCAGATTATTTTGTATTTGATGCATTTGGTCAGTCACACAGAGATTATACTTCCATTAGTTTAATACAAAAGTATATCCCCTCTTGCATTGGACTTCTTATGGACAAAGAACTAGAGAATCTGCAAAAAGTTGTTGATCCACAAAAACCATTTATGGCAATAATTGGTGGAGCAAAAGCAGATAAGATTCATGTAATAAAACAATTTATGAACAAAGCTGATAAGATATTGTTTGGAGGAACCTTAGCCAATACTTTTTTATTAGCATCAAGTAAAAATATTGGGATGAGCAGATATGATGTACGCTCAAGAGACCTTGCAGGTGAAATATTAAGACAATCAGACCATAATCTTGTAATGCCCACAGATGCAGTTGTTGCAAAGAAAATCAAGCAAGATGCACAGGCTCAAACCCGGGACCTAAAAGATATACAAGACGATGAAATGATAGTAGATATAGGTCCAAAAACAATTGAATTATACAAAAAAGAATTAGCAAATGCTAAAACAATCTTTTGGGCTGGACCAATTGGAGTATTTGAAATAGAGCAATTTGCAAACGGTACAAAACAAATAGCAGAATATTTATCAAGATTAAATATTACAACAGTCATAGGTGGAGGAGATTCAGCAGCAGCAGTAGTCAAATATGGGCTACAAGATAAGATGACACACGTAAGCACAGGCGGGGGCGCAAGCTTAGCTGTAATCAGCGGCAAAGAGATACCAGCATTAGCAGCGTTACAAGAAAGCTATGAGAAGTTTAAACAATAGTTTTTTTCTTATAACAATTACTTGAGCAGTTACCATAACATTCAGCACCACGTGAGTGATTATCTACCTTGCCTAACAACCACAGCACTAAGGGCTCTACACAAAAGACAAGATTAGCTATTAGTTAAAATCTTCTCGAGGATTGCTTATTGGTGGAAGTTTAGCAGAAATGATAATATAAGGCACTGAAAAGAAGTTTTGCTCAAGAAAAATATATAAATCAATCAGTATAACATCTGGACATGAAATGTAAAATATGCAAGAAAAAAATAGAAAAACATTTTTTAAAAAAACCACTTGGAACCTATGTTAAGAGTGAAAAAGGTAAAAAACTAATTGTTTGCAGTAATTGCCAAAAACAATATAAATCAAAAGATAAAATACTAGCCAAGATGGAGTAGGTAATAAAGCCCCGGTAGCTCAATGGTAGAGCACTTGCCTCGTAAATTTATAATAAAAACACAATGGGCATAAAGCCCATTAACGTGGTGTGGATAATCCATGATGACCACGACACATTCGAGTGAGCAAAAGGTTGAGGGTTCGACTCCCTTCTGGGGCTTGTGTTCATAATTAGAAAAATTGGTTGGATCTTATATTTTTATAAGAGCTAAGAATTTGTTTAATTAATCCTAACCACTCCAATCAAAAAGCACAAATTTATATATTTAGGTATATCATTTATATCAATTGATATAAAATACAAGAACACAAAAGATATCCAAATTTAAGAACTGTATTAATGGTAGAGGATGTTTTAAAGGAATATTGTGATGTTCCGATGAAACTGCCAGAACTAAAAAGAAAACTACCAAAACAAGTAATGCACCAAACATTAAAAGTTATTCTGGAGTACCTGTTTAAAAGTGGAAAAATAATATACAGACCCAAAGGAATCCAATGGATATACAGAAAGCCCGAATATCTTGAGAAGATGTTGGAAGATTCATTGGAGATTTAGGATGTATTTAGGCAAGAAAGTTATATTTTATTACAACACCCACTAGAACTAATTTTTTTCTAAGTTTTGTCTCTTCTGGTTCAAATCAATGTCAAACACAAAATTATTATATTATAACTACTATCTAATAAGCATATGGACATTGTACTAAATCATAAGTTAGGAGATGTANCTGGTTTTTACTTTGGAGACCATGAGTTTACATTAAATTCAGACCCAGAAACAGCCTACAAAGCATATGAAGCTCTTCTAAACTCAAGTGTGGGCGCTGTAAGATTATATGAATCAGAACATAAAAAACTAGAAAATAGAATAGCTCAGATTCAAGTCTTTCCTGGACTAGCACACAAAATATCTCATTTATTTTATAATCCACATTTATCAGAAATAAAAACCATTGAAAACGATCAGAAAACATATATGCAAAAACAAACAGGTTATAAAGCAGTAATAAATTTTCTTCAATCAATAGAAGAAAAAACAGATGAAAAAACAGATCTCTTAACCATGTCAACTCATATCAGGGCAAATCTAAATCAGGCTATTGATCATTGCCATGATTGCGTAATTGCTAGTAGAGTTGCAGCCACATTAATTAAAGATCATTATTCATATAGGAAGTTAGAACACGTATTAAGAAAAAATACCCCTATTATTTGTTCGGATTAACTCTTTGAAGTTCCTGAATCTTTTCTAAGGTTGAGATACCATTTCTAATTAAGCTTGTGGCTGTTTTAGTTTGATATTTATTGAAACTACTTTGTTTTCCTGCAACTGCATTAGCAGTATTTTGTAAATGTTTTATTAGGTCTGGTAGATGAGTTTCAACTTTTCGCTTTTGTAATCCTGCAGCATTTCTAGCTTCCCTCATCTGTATCTCAAATTGATCAATCTGATTAGCTGCTCTAGATTTTGACTTCACACTATCTCTTTTTGCCTTGAGTCCAAAAAATCTGGCTCTTTGATGAAGATATGTTAAATACCAGCTGCAGATCTGTTTAATCTTTGCTTCAGTTATATTAGAAATCCCAATAAATCTCTTGTTAAGCTTTCTACCAAAATATTTTTTTGGATTATCAATAGAATCTTTTAATTCTTTATAATCCTTTTTTGCTAATTTAAAATAACCTATTATTGCATTTTCCAAATCTGTAATATCTTTGTATAATCCATTTTTAGTACAACTGCTCAATCACATCCAAAGTATATAAAATAGTAGCTTGAGTCTGATGTCTGGAAGGTTTAAACACCCTCTGTTTTTTATGAACAGAGTTAATCCTAATATGATTTATCAAATGCACCTGCTGGCTGATTCCAGGCGGAAAATTCACATTCTTTGCTTTAAGCTTAGCAATCATCTTACCAAGACCAATTCCTGGACTTGTCTCAAGTAAATCCTTTCCAGTACATTCAAAATATTTTCTGTGTAAAACAACCTCCAAGATTCTACCGCACAAAATAATCGCAGACCTATACAGCTTATTTTCAAAACAAACCTTCATCTCTCTTATGTCTTCTTTTATCTCAGCTTTAATAGTATCTGCAACTCTGTTTAGATCAACAGAAAATTGGATAGGTTTATTATTTGCTTGAACAGCTCCAATATCTGTAATTACCTGCTTTAACTCCTCCAGATTATCTGCATTTAATAATTTTTTATTGTTTGTCAAGCTATATATTCGCTTAACTTCATTTTTGATACTATTTACAAGATATTGTTTTTCTCTTAGCTTATAGTTTGTCAAATTTCTATCTGCCTTATAGTCCTTTAGCTTCACATTCTTTTGCTCAGCTTTTCTTATCAACTTTTTAATATACGATAATTCATTCATACAAAAATAAATAATCTTGTTGTATATAAATATTAATAAAAATCAACATCATAATTTACAAGTTTCTTGTTTTTATACATGAACTTAGCAGAAAAAATCTTGTCCTTTTCAATCCACTTCATGAATAATTTATCACCTTCCCAGATATTTAGATCAAGTAACTTATCATTATCTATCCACTTAAGTACACCTTCTCTAGTCTCAGTTAGCTCACCAGAAAATTGTGTAGCCACAAAAACAAAAACATACCAATCCTCAGGAGGATATTCTGATGCTGGGAAAGTAATTATCCCTTTTAATTTGGGATTTTTGATTTTCAGGCCACTTTCCTCTATAACTTCACGCACCACACATTCTTGCGGAGACTCTCCTTTGTCTAGTTTTCCCCCAAGACCATTCCACTTACCTTTATGCATATCATTTTCTTTTTTAATGCGATGCAGCATCAAGGTCTTATTATTGTATCTAATATAACAAATAGTGCCAAGTTTCATAATAGTAAATAATCTCAATAGAATAAAAGTTTTTCTGTTTTCACAATCTTTAAATATTTGCAAGGATTCAAGAGTATATGAAGAAAACTCAAAGCGCGGGAGGTGTAATAACAAACACAGAAGGAAAAATAGTAATTGTAATGCAAAATGATAACTCCTGGTCTTTGCCTAAAGGACATATAGATCCTGGAGAAACAAAACTGCAGGCAGCAAAAAGAGAGATTTATGAAGAAACAGGCATTAAAAAACTAAAATATGTCAAAAAGCTGGGAACCTATTCAAGATACAGAATTGGGCTGCATAAACCGGAAAATAAATCTGAACTTAAAACAATCACTTTTTATCATTTTAAAACTAAGCAGAAAAAATTATGTCCCTCAGATAAAAAAAATCCAAAAGCAAAATGGGTTGATAAAAAAAATGTAACAAAATACCTAACCCATAAA
>JAANXH010000017.1 GCA_018263355.1 Candidatus Woesearchaeota archaeon | reverse complement strand
ATCCAGTTTTTACCACCTCTTTTTTTGGCAAAGGGGAACATAAAAATAAAAAAATTTAGTTGAAGAGTTTTCCCAGAAAGTTTGAGATTTTATTTAGTAATGTTCTCATCTCAAACAGTTGCTTTTGCAGGTCAGCACACTTTCCACTCAAACAAGAGTTACTCTCACATTCATAGTCATTTTGGCATACTGCATCTTGGTTTTTTTGCTCACTCCAGCTACCTTCAAAACTGCAGTAAACAGAATCTCCGTTCTTGCCAAACCTGGTGCCATATGGCAAACATTTGTCATCTCTGCTGCAGCCATTGCAATCAGAGTATTTCAAACATTTAGGTTCACCATAGTCCTCACACTCCCTTTCTGTGCAAGCCCAGTTTCCATTCATAGGTGTGCAGGTATTACATCCATCAGTCCATTTAATACAATTATCAGGAATATCTGATACAGAACAATCCGCATATTTGATTAGCTCTCCTGTACAAGAATCATACCAGCCTTCACTTCTAGTGCCGTCAAACTTACATTCTTCTTTGCAAACCCCATCCTTTTGGATCACAAATTTAGATGTAGCTGTCTGCCTGCCATACTTAAAATTGATTCTGTATAATCCCTGCTCTACTTGAGTGCCGACGCAGTTTTCTGAATACTTTTTTTGACTCCAAGAGCCAATCAGTTCAGTTTCACCTGGCTCTATTTTTTTCAAAATAGGTTGAGCACAATCTAGGCAAGGATTATGTGTTCTTACTTTATTCCACTGTGTGTTTTCGTGTTTTTCAACATCAAATCCACAACTCAGCACATACTCAACTGTTGTATCACCATGGTTTGTGCCGTAAACATCTACAGCCTTTCCAGGCAAATAAGAACTTTCCATATCAAGAGATACTCCTCTATTACTATCCTTTACATAAAAATAAGTAGTATCAACCTTTGATTTGCTTCCTATTGTAGCTACTGAAAACACAGTGTAGGACTTAACAGGTCTTATCACAGCTGTATCTGAAGATTCACTAGTTGAAGCACTAACCTTTAGGCTAGCACTTGCAACACGTTTATTAGTGTTTAACAAGGACTTTTCAGATTCGGTTAATTCTGCTGTTTCATAATCACTTCCAGGATAAAACTTACCATAATACACACATTCAGCTATATAGTTAGGATCCTTTGGCACTCTCGGATCAGAACAATCTCTTTCACTCATATCAATCTCTATAAATTTGTTTTCTGGAGTCTTGACCCATGTCTTAACATTGGATTGCTTAGCTTGTTCTGCTCTTACGGTTCCACTAATTCTCACAATATCTTGTTTTTGGTAATGTTTCTTGTCAGTACGAACATCAAAGGAAAATTGCTTATCCTTGACCCTAAACAATACTCGATCTTTTTCTCCAGTACCCAGATCCGTTATCTGTACGTGATAATGGTTTCCTGGAATTTTATTTCCATTTTCATCTTTTCCAACCGTCCATTTATAAGCCCCATCATTTCTTGTAGATGAAGCAATAACATATTCCTTAGGTAAGTATTGTTTACTAGTAGGTGTTTTTTGGGCACGTTCTGGAATGGATCTAATTAGTCTGATATCCACTTTGTCTCCTCCATCATCAGAATCCCATCTAATTATTCTTTTACTTCCAATAGTCCAGACATCATTAGTTTGAGGCTCCTTAATTTCTATTGAAGATGAGACACATCTTCCATCTATACAATTAACTTTACAAACATAGTTTTCTGTTTTGATTTGATTATTTCTGCAAAAATATTCCTTTACAGCACCACAAGTTACCTCGCAAGGTTGGTCTTCTTCACATGCTCCACTGCAATAAGTACAAGAATCTCGTTTAATTACACTACCTTTTGTAGTAGTTCCTTTGACATAAGGATTCAGGCCTCCATCAGAATCTTTACAAATTGAATTTGCATCTACTTTAAATGAAGTAAAATCTGCTTTATGTTCATCTCCAATAGTTGCAATTGAAACCACAAAGTACTTAACTGTGCCATGCACAACAGACATTGAATCAGATTTACTGTCAGTCTTCACACTTACATAAGCTTCACCATATCTTACTATTTCACTTTCTTGCGCGGTTAACTCTCCAATTTCATAACTTTTTCCAATCACATACTCTCCTTTATACATGCAAAAACCAGCCATACCACCACTGCTATAAGCACAAGGCATCTTCTCCATTTCAACTCTATGAACAGTACCACTATTAGTAACAACAACTGTATTTACTTTTGCAGTATGAGTACTGGATACTTTTCCAGTAATAGTTACAGTATCTGCTTTTTGATAATAAGATTTATCAGTTGAAACACTATAATCAAAACTTCCATCTTTACATGCTCCATCACTACATCCAGTTATACAATTATGAATAACACTCTGCACATCATCTCCATTACAATAATATTCATAGAGCATTGCTGTGTTCTTACACCAGTCTTTGTAAGATTTGCCATTAGAAGTAACAGTGCCAAATTCATTATAATTTAATCCTCCATCTGTATCAGTACATGAGCTTTCACATCTACCCGTATGCTTTAATGAAACTGCGCCTGCCTTTCTACTACAGTCATTACTATAAGTTACACCATCACAACCGCAAACAGGATCATATTCTTTAGTACATACTTTTGGTCGCTCTGTACAAATCCCATTTACTGTTGTTATACAATCAGACGCACAAAACTCATCAGATTCACAATCCATATCTGACCAACATTTATCAGAAACAACGCATCTGCCAGAAGCATCTGGATGATCTCCATCTAAAGCGCATTCTCCCTGGCAACATTCTATGCCTGCTATTCCACCACACATTTCACCTTGGCCTGCACAATCATTATCTGATGGACACTCTGCAAAGTCACAGGTGGGAGGTTGCCTGCTTACATAACTCCCGTCTGGACATTGCTTTACATCTGCTGTACAAACAATACTGTCTGTATCTATGGCTGTTACTTTATCGGTCTCTGCTAGCACCCCAGTAGCCATAATAGCTAATACCAACACCATAATCAACTTTTTCATTTTTCTTAGCACCTCAACTTCTAAACCAGATATAGATTAGACCAGTATAAATAATTGTGGTGGCCCGGTTTTTCATATATAAAAATCCTATTTTTGGTCTGATTGGCCCAAAAACCAGCCTGAAATTTTTATTTTTTTATACTTTCCAATCCGTTCTATCTCAACAATTTTCTTTTTTTCAAGTTTTTCTATCACCCTTCTAAGAGAAGTTTTTGGAATCCCAACTTCTCTAGATATTTGATTTTGAGAATCAGCTTTCTTTTTTTCAAGTAAATATTTCACAACATTTTTCTCCTTGTGTGAAAGAGTATGCATAATATTAGACTTTCGAGATTTTTTGTTAATAAACCTAAAACCATAAAACCCAGCAGCCCCAATACAAATTAAAATAAATAATAAACTTAGGACAGAAGGCAATAAACTTTTGTCTGAAACTCCTTTGTCAAGCACAATATCAGCAGAAACCACTTTTCCTGCCTCAACTTTGACAACCTCTTTTCCTACTTGGCTGTTTTTAGCAGCATAAATCTGACACCCACCAATAGGTGCAAATTCATAACTAAAAGCTCCGAACTTATCAGTTTTTAAAACTGGCTCAGCACCAACCTCATTATTGCAATTAAAATTCAAGTCTGCATTAGGCATAACATTATTTAGATTATCTTCTACTTGTCCTCTAATACTTCCTACCTGAAACAGCTCAAATTCAACATCTTCAACCATATCTAGAGAGAATTTACCATAGTAATCCTTGCCAGGAGTAGCTATATCATCAGCTCTTATCTCAATTTCAGTATATTCTCCTTTTTGAATTCCAAATCGTCCACTATTATCAGTAATAACCTGAACAGGTTCATTATCATCAAGATATACTTCAACAAAAAGATTATCTAAAAGTCTGCGGTTGTATTTTAATGTAATAAAAATAACATCATTACCTGGAACATTAATTGATTCAGTTTCTTGTGCTGATGAAAGACTAATGCAAAGTAGAAATATCAATACCCAGACCTTTTTCATACCTTAATTTTTATTAGATTGGTTTATAAAGTTTATGGAAAAACATGAAGCACTCTATGTTAGCTCTTGAAATTTAGCCTTCCTTGGTAAAGACGGTCTTTTAAGACCTATTCCTCTGACCACAACCCCACACTTTTGTGTGGGAACATGGTCAGTTTCATCTTACCAAGGCAAAATTTCCTCATAAAATCAAACAAGCTCGATATAAATCTTGACATATTTTCTGTTAAAATCCTTCATCTCCCAGATTTCTCAAAACAAATTTTATCTCATCAATTACTTTATTTTGACTCTTCTTATCTGACATTCTGACAAATTTAATAATAAGATCTCTTAACTCCTTAGCTTTCAAGAATTTCACCTTATATCCTTCTGTGATAAAGTAGAACCTATATTTTTTGTATTTAAGCTCCTTGATTAAAATCTTTCCAACTACTCCTACTTCTTTTCCTTTTTTTGGATAGTCATTTAGTTGTTTCATTAGAGAAAAAATAGTAATAGATTCTTGCTTGAATTTTTTGTTTATCTCTTTGGCAAGATAATTTGTGATAATCACTTTTGCCATTTTTTCTTGGCTTGTTTTAAAGCTTTATCTATGCTAGTGCAATCTTCCTCGTTCATCAGAAGGTCTCGTAGCTGCCATTCTTTAGCTCTTTTGAGCAGTTTTCTAAGTATTTGATCATATGTTTCTCCTTTGGTACCAAATTCTTTTATCTGGTCTCTTACAGAATCTGATATAGCTATTGTAGTGTTCAAGTTATATCACCTATAATAGATATAATCATTATAATTCCTATAAATATCTTTCTATAAAAACAAATAAATACTATAAAAAAATAAAATTCTAACATGATAATCAAAGCACAAACAAAGATAGACAAGACAAGAGCAGAAATACATAGATTCATTAAAAAACTTTCACAAGGAGAAATAGAATATGAGTTTGATTCTCACAAAGGATTTACTTTTACAAAAGGAGATATCTATACAAAGGGATCAGAGTTTTACACAAAAGAAAAGTTTTTGGGTTTTTTTATTAAGCTAAGGTTTACTGTGACTGGATTTACAAAAACACAATTCAAATTTATACTAAAGAATTTTCCAGTTACTGGTAAATTCATATTCAAAAACAAAACTCTTGGTTTGGTTATTAATCTACCTTGGTATATGTTTTTACTAAAACCTCTCATACAAAAGCAGATAGATAAAGAGATTGTTTTTCTTAAGCAAGCTCTTTTTTCAAATCTTTAAACTCTTTTTTTGAGATTTCGCCTTTTGCGAGTCTTTGCTTTAGAATTTCCATTGAATTACTTTCTGAGTTT
>JAANXH010000016.1 GCA_018263355.1 Candidatus Woesearchaeota archaeon | reverse complement strand
TGGTGCAGAGGCTGATCCCCACAATAAATTGTGGGGTATTGTCGCCTCTGCTTTGACTACCACTTTTTCGGACTTGAAAATTTCACACTGAAGTGTGAGGTATTAAACCTGTAAAATTTTCAAATAAAAAAATTAATATTACACTAACTTTCTCCTGCTAAAATACAAAAATTGGTTTGCATAGGCAGCGTATTTTCCAAACTTATTGTTTGCAAGTTCTTTTATTTGTTTATTTGATACTATCTTATTATTAAAGTACAGCTCTTGCATTACTCTTTTTATCCAAACATCAACAGGGAAAGCATTTAATTTGTCTAAACTGAACATACAAACACAGTCTGCAACTTTTTCACCAACCCCAAATAGATTTTGCAGATATTTCATGGCCTCATTATAATCTTTTTTTCTTAAATCCATAAGCTCGTGTTCATTAATATTGTTTGCTTTATGTATGTATTTCGCTCTATATCCTACTTTACATGTTTTGATTTTTTCAAAATTGTTTAGCTCTCCAGGATTAGGAAATGTATAGTTTTGAAAACTACCTAATGAAGTTTTTTTGCCAAATGTTTTTGCAATACAATTAACTTTTTTTCTAATTCTTGGAATATTTGAGTTTTGAGAACAAATATAACTAATTAAACATTCCCAAGGATCTTGCCTGATAATTCTCAAACCAAAGCTTTTCTCAACTGCTTGATTCATATGCTTGTCTGTTGAGATGGTGGAAATTATTTCTTTATAAGGATCATTTAATCTAAAAAAACTCTTTATGAATTTCTCAGTTGCCCCTTTGAATATTAGTTTGTCTTTTTGTTGCTCTACGACCAAGAGGTTATCTCTGTGCGCAAGGTAGTACTTACCATCAATAAGTTCATACCTAAAGAACTGACCACATTCTATTGTCTTTTTAAGATCAAAATCCTTAACTTTTAATTGCATATTGATTATTTCTGGTTAAATATTTAAATAAATTAGGTTTAAAATATGAATATGACTAATAAATTTGTATGTTTGCATAGTGGCAAGTGTTGTGAAAAATCATATACTCAGATTAATATTACTATTGGAGATATTATTAGAATAGCCAATTTTCTTAAATGTGATATCAAACACTTATTTGATAAAAATATTGTGGGATTAAGGGCATTTGGAGATGGAAAAAATAAATTCCAGATAAGCTTAGGATTGCAGATTCCTTGTGTTTTTCGGAAAAACAGTAAATGTGATATTTACACTGTAAGACCTTTAAACTGTAGATTGTTTCCCTACTGGATACTGGCAGATATTCCAAAAGAAAAGATTAAGCATTATGTTGATCCTTCTTACAAATGCGTGCATCAAGTCTCTATGACACCACAAGTAAAAAGTATTTACAAAAAGTATACAAAAGAGCTTGCAAATATTTTAGAACAAGAATCAAGGTTAACTGAGCAGTTATTGCATAAGTATAATTTGTCAGGATCTCTTGATATTTCTAAATTGCCAGATTATTTGGAGGTTGAAAAAGAATTAAAAAAATTATCTTTAAGTCATAAAGATATTAAGCTAGAAAAAAAGTCAGATGCAGTTAGAATTTGCTTTGCCAACAAAAGTATTACAAAAAAGGTGCCAATTGAATTTATTAAAGAAATTGAAAAATATAGAGACGAAAATTACTTTAGTAGGAGAAAAGACTTAGTGAACATTGACCATATCTTGGCCAATATCTAACAAAATGGTTAAACCACAAGTTTAATGGTTTAAAAGAAACATATATAAAACATTTAAAATTAATATTTGATTATGTACGATGTAATAATTATAGGTGGTGGGCCAGCAGGCCTCACAGCTGCAATCTATACTTGCAGAAAACAGTTGAAAACTCTAGTTATTAGTATGAACTATGGTGGTCAAACAATGATGGCTTCTCATATGGAGAATTATCCTGGTTATGAAGGTTCAGGCCTAAAACTAATGGAACATTTTCAAAAACAAGCAAAAGATTTTGGTGCCAAGCTAATTGATGGTAAAGTGGTCACTGTTGATGATAACAATGGTGTTTTCACAGTTAAACTATCAGAAGGAGATGTTTTCAAAGGAAAATCTGTCATTTTAGCTTTTGGAAAAGTACCCAGAAGTATTGGTATTTCAGGTGAAGATAAGTTTTTAGGAAAAGGAGTTCATGTATGTGCAACTTGTGATGCTCCAATGTATCAGGATAAAGAAGTGTTAGTAGTTGGAGGCGGAAATTCAGCTTTACATGCAGTTCAGTTATTATCTGGAATTGCTTCAAAAGTTTATTTAATGCATAGAAGAGATGAATTTAGAGGAGATGAATTATTAGTTAAAAAGATTAAGAAGAAAAAGAATGTAGAATTCTTGTTAAGTCATCTTCCAAAAGAGATTAAAGGAGACACGTTTGTCAACTCAATTGTTGTGTTAGATAGAAAAACACAGAAAACTAAAGAAATCAAAGTGGAAGGTGTATTTTTGGAAATTGGTTATGAGGTTAAAGCAGATCTGGTCAAACATCTTGTTGATTTAAATGATAAAATGGAGGTTAAAATCAACAGTGTAGGGGAAACATCACACAGAGGAGTTTTTGCTGCAGGAGATGTTACAACAACCAGATATAAACAAACAGTGATTGCTGCAGGAGAAGGTGCAAAAGCTGGTCTTTCAGCTTATTCTTATGTAAAACAAACAGAAGTTGATACAGATATTAGTTAAAAATGGAAAAACTACGTTTTGGAACTGCAGGAATTCCTATTTCTACTATAAAAAGAGATTCTGTTGAAGGTGTTAAAAGAGTTTCAGAGTTGAATCTAGAGTGTATGGAACTAGAGTTTGTGCGTGGTGTTAATTTAGGTCAAGAAAAAGCAGAGCAAATTAAGAAAATTGCTCAAAAATTGGATATTTCTCTTACTGCTCACGGACCTTATTATATTAATCTGAATGCAAAAGAACCCCAGAAAAGAGGTGCTAGCAGATCAAGAATACTAAAAACAGCCAGAGCTGCAAATTGGGCAGGTGCTAAGTCTATCACTTTTCATGCTGCATATTATTTAAAACAAGATCCAAAACAAGTTTATGCAAAAGTTAAGGAGCAATTCAAGAAAATTCTGGATGTATTAAATAATGAAGGCAATAAAGTCATGATTAGACCAGAACTAACTGGAAAAGCAACTCAATGGGGAGACATTGATGAACTGATTAAATTAAGCCAGGAGTTTGAACAGGTCTTACCTTGTGTTGATTTTGCTCATTATCATGCCAGACATATTGGAAAATATAATTCATATGAAGGATTTGTTAGAATTTTAGAAAAAATTGAAAAAGGACTTGGCAGAGAAGCATTAGATAATATGCATATTCATGTTTCTGGTATTCTGTATTCTGATAAAGGAGAGAGAAAACATCTTCCTCTAAAAGAGTCAGATCTAAAATATAAACAAATGATTAAGGCTTGGAAAGAGTTTAATATTAAAGGGATTGTTATTAGTGAAAGCCCGAATATTGAGCAGGATGCTCAACTACTCAGGGACATTTGGTAATTCTTTTTTACTTTGGTTAGGCTTTGGGGGAGATGGTTTTTGGACCTCTTGTTTAATTTCTTTGTTTTCAGCCACCGCTTTCCTCAATATTTTTTCTGCTCTTTTCAAATTAACTACTGAGTCAATTTTAAACCTATCCCCATATTTAGTATATAATGTTAATACTCCTGCGTTTAAGAAACCAAGGTCCTTTTTAATCTTGAACCTAACTAATTCATTTAAGTAAAATTCTTCAGGTTTTTTGAATATACCTTCTTTTACAAATATTTTATTATCTTTTATTTTGATTTCTTCTGTAATAGTATTATACAAAAATAAAATTACTGGTACAAAGAATAAGATTATTTCCTTAATAAAATGATGTTCAACCGTCTCTATTAAAAAAGTTAAGGTTTCTGGATCTATTGCATTTATGATAAACTCAAAGTGCTCAATAAAATCAAAACCAAAAAAGTAAATCATCCCAAGATAAGCTCCATATACAACACCCAAATAGATAGATAAAACTATTATCTGTGTAAATGTCAGATAAAAAAGATTTGGTCTGATATATTCATCATCCATATTTGATTGTTTCAAGTTATTATTAATAAATATTTTGTAATTTCCAAAAGCTTTTTTAAGGGATTCTTATTACCTTTTAGTATGAGCACTGTTAGAATGTCTGGTGCATAAGTATTTACTAGTTTTAATTGATTTAAATAGTGGAGGATACTATGAAAATTGTTAAAGATTTTAAATGGAAAAAAGGATTAAGAGCAGGAGAACTAGTTAAGGAACTTGGATCTGTGGGATTTCAAGGAGTAGAGCTAGGCAAAGCAACAAATGCAGTTATTAAGATGAAAAAACACGGAGCAAAAATCTATTTAACTTTTACTTCAAATATGATGACCTCTGGTTTAAGAGGATTTTTTGCTCAGATTATCAAGCTTCAGATTCCACATATTGTTGTGACTACAGTAGGTGGTATTGAAGAAGATATTATGAAATCTATGGGAGAAGATTTTATTGTTGGAGATTTTAATGCTGATGATGTTGAACTACATGAAAAAGGTTGTAATCGGATCGGAAACCTGTATATTACCAATGAAAGCTATTGTAAATTTGAGGATAAAATGGCTCCATTACTCTCAAAGTTATATGAAAAAAAGAAAATATGGGCTGTTTCAGAAATGTTAGCTGAGATTGGAAAAAATCTGGATGATGAGAATAGTGTTTTATATCAGGCAGCAAAGAACAATGTTCCAATTTTCTGTCCAGCTATTACAGATGGGGCGTTTGGTTTTCATCTTTACATGTTTCAGCAAAAGCATCCTGATTTTATTGTTGATGTTGTAAAAGATTTTAAAAATATTGTAAACACATCAAGCTTTGATGATAAAAAAGGTCTTATTGCTTTAGGAGGAGGTGTTTCAAAGCATCATGCTATTCTAGCTGGTTTATTGACTGGAGGTTTTGAATACGCTGTTTATATGACCACATCAAGACATACTTCTGGGAGTATGAGCGGTGCAACCACAAAAGAGGCAAAGAGCTGGGGCAAAGTAAAAGATGATTCTGATATTGTTACTGTTATTGGAGATGTTACAATAAACTTTCCTTTGATGATGATAAGTGTTTTAGAGCAGTTAGATAAAGAGGAGTTACTATGATTGATAATGCAAAGTTTATTTTAAGTAAAAGCGTGGCATTAAAACAACTTAAAATTGCAGTGGCTCATGCAGATATTGTTTCTTATAGTTACAAGACGAATAATGAAGTGGGTGATGTTTTGCAAAAAGATTCAAATTGTGAATTCAATATTCATTCTGTTCAGGCTGCAGAAAAAATTAAGGATAAATCAAGAATGTGGTTTTTTGCTCAGGCATGGAGCAAAGAAGAATTGAACAAATTATTTTTAATGGGAATTAATAGTTTTATTGTGGATAATATCAATGATCTAAATAAATTGTTAAAATATATTAAGAATAAACAAACTAAGATTAGGCTTTTATTAAGGATGAGATTAAAAGAGCACAGTGTTCGTACTGGTAAACATTTTGTTTATGGGTTTTTTTCAAAGCAAATTAATGAATTAGTATCTGGACTAGCTGAAAATAGTAAAATCAAGGAGTTAGGAGTTCACTTTCACAGAAAAACCCAAAATATTAGTGAATGGTCATTGAGACGTGAGTTAGAACAAAGTCTAGACAATAAAACTCTGGATTTAATTGATTATGTTAATATTGGAGGAGGTCTTCCTGCAGTCTACAAAAATTATAGACCAGAAATTATAAATGGAATCTTGAAAAAAATAGATGAACTTAGAAAGTGGCTTAATAGCCAAAATATTAAAATGATTGTTGAGCCTGGAAGATTTATTGCTGCCCCTGCAGTGAAGTTGATTGCAGAAATTAAAAATATTTACAATAACAATATTGTGGTTAATGCTTCTGTTTATAATTCTGCTATGGATACTTTTATTGCTAATATAAGGTTACTTGTTGAATGGGAATTATCTGCTGATAAAGGTGAGGCATATACAATTAAGGGATGCACTCCAGATTCACTTGATATATTCAGGTACAAAGTATTTCTTAAAAATCCAAAAATAGGAGATAAGATTGTTTTTCTGAATGCTGGTGCATATAATTTCTCAACTGATTTTTGCATGCTGCCAAAATTAGAGACAAAGATTGTTGATTAATTGTTAGCAAAAACCCTCACAAAATCCTCAAAACTTTTATTCCACAGGTCTTGCATCTGTTTTTCATATGCTACTTTTTCTGCAGGAGGTTTTGAATAATCATAATTTGGTAACTTCCTGATTATGTCCGGCCAGTAGAACAAACAAACAAGAGGATGTTCATCGCAACTTTTAAACTTATAACCCGGGTTGTGGGGGAGATTTGTTATGGCAGCTTTTACCTGACCATATTTTCTTTTATCATAATAAATCTCATATGTCCCTTTTTTGATATCAATTGTTATATCTCTCTGTGTAATCATCTCTCCATTTTGCCTAATTACATTTACCTTCCCAGAATAAGTTCCTACAGGATATTTGAAATAGTCAAAGTATAGATATGCATCAATATAAGTCTTAAATGACCAGCCATATGCTGGAGTAATATGATAGATATCCAATTCTGGGAATTCATAACTAAAATTGACTGGTTCATCATATTCTTCAGTCCCATAATTTCTTACTTGAACTCTTATTGCTGATTGATAATCAAGAATCCCTTCTTTGGTTCGCATTGGTTTTCCATGGTTATATATGCCCATTATCCTAATATCTTCCTTTAACCTAATGGGTGATACTGCAAAGAATTTTTTGGCCACGATTGTTTCATTATTATGATCTATTCCAGAGATAACTAATGCTAATTCAACAGGTTCAGGACTTTCTCCCCAGAGTGAATGATACACATTGGAGTTATACTCAATATGATCAAAAATAATTGTTTTAGGAGGAAGCTCTCCAATTTCCCGGGTAATATTAAAATATCGACTTGAGTAAGTGTTCTGATTAAGAATAAGTGTTACATTACTCATTTTTTCTTCATTGTAATTTGCGATTCCAATACTAATGTCTATCCATTCATGGGGAGCTATCTGAATTGTCCCTCCATACAATGGCTCATCAATATCAACTTGATGATAGTATGAACCTAACTTATATTTTTTGTTGACTATTGAAGGCATATAACCATATTGCTCAACTATAAAATCTTTGTAGACTCTGCTATAGTTTAAACACGCATAATAATCATTTAACCATTTTGGGCAATTTACCTTTGTATATTGTAGAAACTGATCACATTCATCAGTTGAAGCATTGCATGTACGCTTTCTATTTTTGTCTAGTTTTTCTGTATGCCATTTGCATAATCCTATATACTTTAGACAAGAGGGATCCTTTTCAGGATCAAGAAAGTTCAAAAATGCTTTATTCGGATAACCATGTCTCATAGTGGGAGAGACTGTTTTTGGATAGTATTTTTCAAAACTAGAAAGTACAAAATCTGTTTTTGAAGTAAAAGATTCATCAGGATGGAGGTGTTTACCATATACAGTCAATGCTGTCATTTCAGACATAGGTAGCAAAGTATTTTCTCTCTCTATTGGGTTCCATACTCTCAGCCTTGTATCTACAGTTGCAATTTTGAGTAAATGTTCTTTTGAGGTATTCTTAAGCTTAGATTCTGCTATCTCCTCACCCGCAAGACTTACACTAACATAAGAGAAATCTAAGGAAGAATTTGATCTTACCTTTTCTTGAAAAGGATGCTGTGAAAAATATTTTTTTAGAGCTGATTTTTTCATAAATTCTTCTACAGATGTTGCTCTGTAATACCTTGCTGGATAAACCCGGTTATTTATGTAATCACGATTTGATGGAACTGGAGCTCCCCAGTTATATGCGTTATACTCAATAAATTCATAGAGCTTAGGTTTATCTCTCAAATTATTAACTACTTCAACAACCATTAAGTGAGTTGCATCATGATCAATGTGCCCACCTTCATATGCATGCACATATATTATATCTGGTTTAATTTTTTGAATCTGCTTTTTTAACCTGGTCAGCTCCTTTTTAATATCTATCTCAAAAATAAAACCCAAATCATCATACTCAAAGAAGATGATGTTTTTTTTCTTCACACCAATAAGTGTTAGCGCCTCTATAGTCTCTTTTTTTCTTTGTTCTGCCTCTTTTTTCCCATGTCCAAATTCTTTTGGAGCTCCATCTGTTGTGACTATTACAAATACCTCTACTCCTTTTTCAACAGCTCTTTGAATTACAATCCCGGGTCCAATAACTTCATCATCTTCATGTGCTGCAATTATTAGAATTCTTTTATTCTTAGTTACACATCCTGACAGAATAAACACTACAATAATAAGAAGCAGAATAGATCTTTTTTTCATACATTGTTCCATCTAAACTTAGATATTTATATGTTTTGCACACAGAATTTAATACAATTGAAAATTATCTGTATAACTTCAGATGTCCTATCTGTTTATTGTTTCTGTGTTTCCTACTAATATGCAGGCCTTGTAAAGAAAATCTGCTGTTCAGAGCTGATCCCCCACCTAAAGGAGGGGGCTTTTACGCTCTTCACTTCGACACGCAGATTTTCAGACTCAAAAGTCCTCGCCCTAAAGGGCGGGGCTTTAGACCCACGGACATTCTGAGTAATCAAATTCATGCGTATGTGCAATAGCTCTCACAAGCTCTTCAACAGTATCAAACATTTCCTGAGGAAAGTCACCCAACAATATGTTTTCATTTCTTGCTTTTCTTATTATCTTTTTAATTTCCTGCTCATCTACTTTTAACACAATAAAAACCTGTTTTGAAATTCCTCTGTGTTCAACACAATTTGCATCTTTTAATATTTTCTGTCCCATCCAAGAGCCATCCGAATTATGGCCTGGCGAGAACGCTAGATGACCTAAAGCAATTAATGAGAATTTTAAATGCATTCATTCAACTTTTGTTTATGTTCAATACCAGTTTCATTCGGCGGTTAAATACTTGCCTGAAGTGCAATCTATTTAACAAACCTAATAAAATTCTCAGAGAGAACTTTTAAATCATAGCTTACCATTCAAGACAGGATTTTTAATAAAAAGGATATCTTTCAAAGTTCTCTAATGCAAATTCTGTTGGTAAACCCTTACTAATGACTGCAACTATTTTTCTTGATTTGTAGATTATTATCACCTATTGTTATTTTTGATTATTCTATTTTTCTGGCAACAACATCCTTGGCACAGACGGATTTTTCCAAAATCCTATTTCGTTTGCTTGGCAAACTCCATCTGGCCATTGTTGTTGCCTCTTTATTGATTAATAATATCTTCTATACAATCCCTTATGTCCTGTGCTGCTTTATCAACCTGTGATTGAAGATCACTACATCCTACTGCATAACACTCTCGAACCCATAATGTACTTGCAACAGTCAATGTGTGGTATTCTAATCCTCGCTGCAAAGGGTTTAGATTCTCATCACCTAACA
This sequence comes from Candidatus Woesearchaeota archaeon, assembly GCA_018263355.1. Classification (GTDB taxonomy): domain Archaea; phylum Nanobdellota; class Nanobdellia; order Woesearchaeales; family JAGVZT01; genus JAANXH01. The sequence goes on along the minus strand of JAANXH010000016.1, from coordinate 7,560 downwards.
CAAAATTCAAGTAAGGATATTCACTTGATGTACCTATCCAAATACCCCTATCCTTTTGTATCTGATATTGTTGTTCTGAACTTTGATCTGCATACCTTTGTACTGCTCTCTCTATTAATTCAACATCTACAGGTTCTTCTAAGTTAATTTGCCTATAACATTCTTCTTGTCTTCTTGACCAGAATTTTGGTCCTGAACTCATTTTATATCACCTTTGTTTGTTTATTACTTATCAGTAGCATTATAGAATAGTTATATTTATATATCTATTGTTATTTTCATTACAAATATGAAAGAAAATGTTAATTTATCAATATCTGAGGCTACCCGCAAGGTACTGAAAAGTTATCCTTATCTTGACGGGTTTTTGAAAAAGGAGCTTGCTAACACCAATGCTGTTGCCAGATTTATCAAACCTAAAGTTAAAAAACTAATTCAAAAAGAGAAAATAAATGATCAGGCTATTGTGATGGCAATTATTAGATATTGTCAGGATCTAGAAAAAAATCTTGCAAAAAGTGTATTAAAAGCTGTTGCCAGCTCCACTCTAACATTAAAAACAGATATGATGTATCTGAACATTGAAAAGTCTTTTCAGAATATCAAGATTATTGAAAATTTTTCAAAACAAATAAACTGGAATCAAGGAGAGGTTTTTTACTTTGTACAGGGAATTGCAGAAATTCTTGTTGTGCTTGATAAAATAAATTATGAAAAGTTTAAAGAAAAGTTAAAGAATCAGGAAATCAAGCTTCAGTTTCCAAGTGTTGCAGTTGTTGTAATAAGATCTCCAATTGATTCTCCTGGAGTCATCCACTTCTTAACAAAAGACATAGCAGAAGCAGGAATAAGTATTGAAATGATCACACTGACAAGAGACACAATAATGTTTTGTGATGAGAGAAATGCAACAAGATTGTTGGAAATACTAAAAAATCAAATTGAATTTTGCAGGAAGTTGATTTGACTACTCGTTTTCTACTCTTGGAGCAAGCACAAAGCTTAAACTCAACTTGTCAACAGCAGTGTAATCAATTTTCAGTGGATAATCTTTGTTAAACTGAATTGTGACATTCTCTGCAAGCTTACTGCCATTAACCATCTTTTTTAGATATTCTACTGAGTATTTTGCTTTTACCATATCTTTTGCTTCAATATTAGTTACTTCATCTTGATCAACAACAACTTTTGCTTTATTTAAGTCTCCTTCTGCCAGGAAAGTTACTTTTTTAGGTTCTGCAATAAAGCTTACTGACTCCCCTACAATATCTGCATCATCTATAGCATCGTTTAAAATCTCAGAACTTGTAGTAATTGTTACTGGAAACTTTAAATCTGGCACTTTCTGGTCTTTGTCATCTATTTCAATTATTGGCAAAGAAAATGTTCTGGTTGTATTGCCCTTTAGTGTTACTTTAAGCTTATTATTACCAAGCTCTAGTGTAAGCACATCATTAGACTTAATCCTTCTCAAGACTTGTTTTAAGTTATTTAGATTAATTGCAAGCTCTGTTTTCTCTTTAACATCATATTCCACAAATGCTGAGCTAAGAAGTTTGAACATAACCATAGCTACATTTGCTGGATCCATTGCAATAAGATCAATAGAGTCTTGTGTTATCTGAAAACTTCCCTCTGTAACTAAATCTGATATAATAGAAATGCTGTCTTTAAGATATTTTGGTTCTGCAAGTGTCAATTTCATATATTATACCCCCTTAAACCTAATAATGCATGCAGGTTTATATTTTTTATGGTTAGAATCTGAAAAATCAATCTGTAAACTCTATTTCTCCTCTGTTTCTCATCATATGTACTGTTTTGCCAAGCTTATAACCCATGTCCATTGCAAGATCTGTTAGAGCAGATAATTTTTGGAAATCTCCGTGCGCAGGGATAATATGCTCTGGATTTACCATATTAATTAAATCTCTTAAATCCTCGCGTGCTGCATGTCCTGAAGCATGTATATCTTTAAAGATCCTTACACCATATTGTTTTAGTTTTTTTTCAAGTTTTTCTCTATTTGCTATAGTTATTGAACTTGGAATAACACTACAGGAAAATATCACATGATCTTCTGAATAAAGCTCAAAAGGTAGTTCTCCTCTTGCAAGCCTTGAAAGTACTGCCTGAGGCTCTCCCTGGTGTCCAGTCATCACAAGCAGGTATTTGTCCCGAAGTTCATTGCTTATTTGTTTTAATCTCCTTTTTATTTGGTTGCCGTATTTTACAACCTCTACATCTGAAAAATCAACTAATCCAACAGATTCTGCTGCATGAATATATTTTGCAAGGCTTCTTCCTAAAAATACAACTTCCCTGCCCATTTTCTTGCCAAATTCCTTGATTGATTTGAGTCTTGCAATATGTGATGAGAATGTTGAAACAATAATTACCTTGCCTTTTGATTCTGTTCCTATCATAACATCTCTTAAAAGTTCTCTGGCAACGCTTTCAGAAGGGGTTTTTCCTTCTATATTTGCCCTTGTACCATCTACAATAAGTGCCTTGACTCCTTTTTTGCCAAGCTGTTTGAGGCGTTTGTAATTTGGTTTATTTCCTAATGTTGGAAAACTGTCAAATTTAAAATCATTAGCATACAAGACTATTCCATCTGGAGTATGTAATGCTACTAATGCAGTATGAGGAGTTGAATGAGTCATATTAATAAACTCTACTTTAAAATCAGAAGAAATTTCATATGTTGAATTAATATTTACTGACTTAATTTTATTTTTTAACCTAAATTTTTCTTCTTTTATTATTGTGTTTAAAACTGCATGTGTAAATGGTGTGCATACAATATCTGCATTGTATTTGTTTGATAAAAAAGGAATTGCTCCAACATGATCTAGATGAGCATGGCCAGGAACTATCAACTTAACCTTGTCTTTCCATTTTCTAATGCAGCCATCATCTGGAATTGCCTCTGCATTTAATAGCTCTTTTGCTGTAATTTTCTTTACATCCTCTCTGCCCTGGCAAGTGATATAGTTCTCTATATGAAGACCCATATCTAGTATAACAGCTTTGTTTCCAACTTTAACAGCTGTCATATTCTTACCTACTTCATTATATCCTCCAATTGTGTGGATTTCCATATTCTAAAAAAGTTTATTTAAGATATAAATATGTTTTGCAAGTACTTATTGTAAAACCCTTGTTACAAAATTAAAAAAACTTATATAGTAATTATTTTGTGAAACATATATGGGATTTATTATATATGCAATTAAACTTATTATTTCAATTATTTTGGATATTCTTGATTTTTTTATGCCTCCTGGCATAGCCACAATATATGATATTATTTGTGGTTTTATTGGTCTCTTTTTCTGGAAAGGTAAAGGAGCAGTACAATTTATTGAAATAATAGATATAACTGGAAGAATTAGCCCATTTATACCAACTTTGACTATTATGGGACTATTATCAATAGGAAGTTATTAGTTATTTTTGTAAAAGTTAATATGATTAAAAAAATCCTTCATTTACACTTACTAAAGCCAATACTCCTTTTTGCTTATCTTCCATTATAAAAAATGAGGGGATAGGGACTTTCATAAACATTTAAGCATAACCAAAGCTTTCACAATCACTTGATTGTGTCGTGGTAATCTTGTGTTGAGTACTCACCACGTCAAGGGACTCCAAGTCCCTTATGTTTTGGTCAAACCCAAGGAAAACATAGTTTTCCTGGCACAGGAAATTTTTGATTTCCCGGTGTTTTCTTAAAAGTTTGATTTGAACCCTAGTAGGCACTAAGCCAATGGATATCTAACAATCATCGGATAAACCTCATAATATCCTCATCACTCAATTGTCTTGAGTCCATCCCGTTTAGCCTAAAACTATAAAATAGTTTTTTTGGCCACTCCGGCATCCCCTCAGTAAAATTAAAAGAATAATTATAATTATATAAATTTAACCATGTCTTAAGCCAGAAAGTTTTGATTCTATATTATCCAGTTCTTTTTCAAGATGTTTTAAATCTGCTCTTTGTTTTGGTGATTTCTTTGTTCTTCTTAATTTTGTTTTCTTCTTTTCAGGAACATGAATTTTTGGGAAAACAATTTTCAATTTTGAACTTAATTGCCTAATCTCAGTAAAAATATCCTTTAGCTGGTTAATTTCTTCTCTTTTTTCTGCTCTTAATTCCTCAACTTGTTCATATCTTTGAAGCATATGGATTACAGCTCTTGTGGACTCAAGTAAGTCTCTCCTTACTCTGACTGGGTCAGTGATTCCTATATGATAATCTCTTGATTTGTTCATCTTTATAAACTTGGGTCTAACAATGTTCTATTCATTAATGACAGCTTATTTTCAATATCATCTAATTCTGCTTCCCACATTTCAAGCTCATTGTCTTCTTTGCTTTTTAGCTCATTTACCTTGGCTAATACTGATTTTGCCTTTTCTAGCTTATCATTGATTAATTTAAGCACTTCTAAAACATCTTTATATTCATCAATTTTCACAAATACAGGCATTCCTTCTTGCATTTTATCACCTTTCAAATAATATTTCGTCCATAAATAATAATTTTTTTCTCATATTCTCAAAAATATTTCTCCAATTTCTAAATTCTGAATTCTGTTTTTCTCGATTTGTTTCAATTTTGTGCATTGTACTGTCTAATTCAGTAAGTCTCCTATTCATTACATTAATATCTTCTTGAATTTGTTTATAATAATCCATATTAACATAAAAGGGTTTACCATCCCCTATCTGAGATCTTTTAAGTGATTTTTTAACCTCAGAAATTTCTTTTTTATGGTGTGGTAATTTTACTTTTACTGGTTTTTTATGTTTTGGTTTTTTTTGTAATTCTTCCCATTTTCTATTAGATTTATTAACTGACCTTTCTTGACCAAAGGAATTAAGATCTGGTAGTTCTTGTTTTACCTTATCTAAATCAGCAGAATTAAACCCAGATTCTGGTTTAGGCATTCTTTTATCTTCTTTATTAAATATTGGAGGTGCTATTTTATCTTCTTTTGGAACTTCAAAAGAAGGCAGATTATCTGTAGAAACTTTTCCTGGGGGAGGTGGTGGTGGAGGAATATTCAACTCTTTTTTTGCATTATGAGGTTTTAAACTAGAATTCTTCTTTTTCCCAAATATATCTAGACCCATAGTGCACCCCAGTAATAATAAAAAAGAAAGCATATATATTAAAACTTTTAGTACTATTTGAAAATGATAAACCAACCAAGAAACATTTTAATAAGATAACGTATAAATTATCAACTATGCATAAAGCAAGGTATTATTACAAACAGAAAAACAAGCTAATCTGCACTTTATGTCCTCATTCTTGCCATATTGGTCAAGGTGAGTTTGGAATATGTGGAGTCAGGAAAAATATAGATCAAACATTATATAGTTTAAATTATAATAGGCCTCTTGGTTTACAAGTAGACCCTATTGAAAAAAAACCCTTATTTCATTTCTTACCTGGGAAAAAAGCATTGAGTTTTGGAACGGCTGGCTGTAATCTGGGCTGTTTGCACTGCCAAAACTGGCATATGTCTCAAAAAAAAGTTACACAAACAACTAATAAAATACCTCCAGAAGATGTAATTAGACTAGCCATAGAGAATGATTGCAAAGTGATAGCTTATACATATAATGAACCCACAATTTTTTTTGAATATATGTTAGAGTGTGCTAAGCTGGCAAATAAACAAAGGTTGAAAAATATAATTGTTTCAAATGGATATATTAATCAAGAACCTCTCCATGAACTCTGTGAGTTTATTGACGGGGCAAACATAGATCTTAAAGCTTTTAATAATGATTTTTACAAAAAAATCTGCATGGCAAAACTAGAGCCAGTCAAAGAGAGCCTCAAGACACTTATTAAAAAGAAGATTTGGCTTGAGATTACTAATCTTATTATTCCAACAAAAAATGATAGTTTAAATGAGATAGAAAGAATGTGTAAATGGATAGTTGAAAAGTTAGGCAAAAATGTGCCTATTCATTTTTCAAGATTCAGACCGGATTATAAACTGCAAAATATTTCTCCAACACCAAGAAAAACTCTTGAGAATGCCAAAAAGATTGCTGAAAAATATCTGAACTATGTATATGTTGGAAATATCTGGATAAAAAATGCTGAGAATACATATTGTCCGGACTGCACAGAGCTATTAGTACAAAGAAAAGGGTTTAAAGTTGTTAAAAACAAGATTAAACAGAGTAAATGTGCTTGTGGACACAAAATAAGGGGAGTGTGGAACTAAAATTAACTTCAGGTTATAATGATGCCGAAAATTTTCCGGTAAAACTTCTAATAATTTATTATGAATGACCCAAACATACTATGTATGAAATTTACATTATACCTTTTGTTTAGCTTAATTCTTGTTTCCTCTGTTAGTGCCTGTAGCATCTACACAGAAAAGCAGATTTTTTTAAATGAAAAAATCAGGTTTAAAATTAAAACAAATAAGTTAACAGAGTACTGGGTTGAAGATCTTAATGGGAATATTGTTAAAAACAAAAGAAACACATCAAATTCAAACTGGAAAACATTTACTCCAAAATCAGATCCAATAAAAACTTACAAGATTAAAACTTCTTCTTGTAACATATCTAAGTCAACAATTGAAAAATTAGTGGTATATATTACTAACTCAACATCAAACACTAAAAAGAAAGGATTAGATTATTATCTGCGGTATGTTCCTTTTGAAATATATTCTAGGCAAGAATTTCCGATTTTGATTGATTTTATTAATAAATACAACAAAAGTGTTGAGATTAGTGTGTGGAGCTATGTTTATAGGTCAAGTAAATGCTATTCCGGAGATAGAAAACAAAACATGCAAAATATAACTCTAAAACAAAAAAGTAGCCAATCTATTGAGTTAAAGAATACTGTCAATGCAAAACCCGGAAACTATAGCTTAAGAATTGGAATCAGAACAAATAACCAGACTGAATTTATTAAAAAACACTTATTGGTAAAAACCAAACCTTACTTAGATTTGTGTTATTTAAGATTTGATCAGATGAAAAATAATCTTGCCATTTGCATATTAAATAAAGGTTATGATAATACCACACTTATTATTGAAAGCCCACTAGAACATTACAAAGAGACAATCTATTTACAAAAAGGAGAAAACTTAATTGATAAAAATATAAAACTACAAGAGGGCAAGAACCCTATTTTTGTCCAATTAGTAAATAATGGAAAATTTATTCTAATTAAGGAAATAATTGTAAATAAAAAATCCAAGGATAAAAGACCATTTAATCTAGTTAATGGAGATATTGTTTTAAATAACTCCAAAACAGTTTTTAAAGGATCCAATCAAAAATCTATCAATTACCTTCCCTGGCTAATTCTGTTTCTTAGTCTGATAATTAATTACAGAAATTTTTTGAATATTTTTGAAAATAACTAAAAAGTGGTGCAGATGCTCACGGTCACTGTGTTCGGTGGGTGCCTAAAAGCACCAATCTCACTTCATTACATTTTGTTCCTGGGTTGCTCTGGCAACTAATCTCACTTCGCTTTGCTCCGTTCCTGAGTTGTAAAGC
>JAANXH010000015.1 GCA_018263355.1 Candidatus Woesearchaeota archaeon | reverse complement strand
CAAAGATTTCCTTGAATTGAAAATTTCACACTGAAGCTTTCAGCTACGCTGAAAGTTAGGAACGTAAGTGATATTATGTGAGGTCTTAGAAATTGAAGATTTCTGAGATGATCAGAAAAACAACGTTTTTCAGACATATTAAACCTGTAAAATTTTCAAATAAAAAATAAAGAATTAAATATGTGTTCATATTTCCAATAATAAAATGTCCTCTATTGATCAGTTGATAGTCACTGCAATAAAAAGAATAAATTCTGATGATCCTGAAATATTTATGAAATCTGCTTATGGTCTTGAGAAGGCAGAGAGATGGATAGAAGAGAATAGAAGTCCAGAAATGCTATATCTGGGCCAATTAGAGACAATCATGACAGCTTGGGCAAAGTTTAATGCGAGAAAAGAGTATGTTATGAATTATTAAAGATATAGATGGTAGGTAAAAAAACATACAATTTAGAACATGAGATGGCAGAAACTCCTGCTATTGTAAGAAATATTGACATTGATTATATATTGGGATTTTCTAAATTCCTAACTGGAAGAGATATTTTACTGACAGGTGAGGGCTCTTCAAGAATATTTCCTGCTAATAAAACAAGGTATGATTCTTTAAAACACGGCTATAAACCAGATATAAGAGTTGAAGGAGCAACTCAATCACTGGAGTATTCTCTTGATTTTTATGATGTTTTTGTGGCTTCCAATAGCGGCCAAACCAAAGAGTGCATAAGATTAATTAGGTGGCTGAAACAAAAAGCTGTAGGTTTAACTGCAACACCTGGCTCTATTATGTCAGAAGATCTAGATGAAAAAACGTATATCTTGTCTTGCGGAAAAGAATATGCTTGTGCTGCAACAAAAAGTGTTGTTGAACAGGCTTTATTTTATGATATTTTATTTAGATCATTAAATAACCAAGAATTGCCTGATCTAGCTAAATTAGGAGATTTGATTGAAAATGTTCTAACATCAAAAGTTAATGATCAAATAGTTGAATCCTTCTCAAACAGCCAGATGATTTACTGGGCTGGAAAAAACAATGGTGTAGCTGAAGAACTAACACTTAAAACTATGGAGATAATCAGAAAAAATGCCATTTATTTAGAAGGTACTTATGCAGTTCATGGAATTGAAGAGGTAATGGAACCAGAAGAAGCTGTTATCTGGGTGGATCCTTTTCCTAGTGAGACACACAAATTTAAGGAAGTGCTTGTTGACGGAGTGCAAATGCAGGTTATTGCAATTTCTGACACCCAAACTCAGTTTCCTACTTTAATTGTTCCAGATTATGATGATTTTAACCCATATCTGCAATTGGTTGCAGGCTGGAATTTACTTGTAAAAGCAGGTTTGAGGCTTGGAGTAAACATGGACAAAACCCAAAGAGCAAGAAAAATAGGCAACAAATATATTTAAAATTAGTCTCTTTTTATTATTACTATTTTAAGTTCTTCTTCTCCTTGCCAGACAGATCTTTCATGGTGGACTTTAAATCCATGCTTTTTTGCATTTTTTTTAATTAAATTTGTTTTATTAGTGATTAATGCAATCACTCCACTTAGAGCCAAGATATAGTTTGCATGATAAAAAAGCTCATCATAGATTTTATTAACTCTTTTTTTACTTTGCTTAGATACCCTTGGTGCATTTGATGCTATAACTTCTATTGAATTTTTGTCAAATTTTACATCCAACCACTCTACTTCAAATTTGCTGAAGTTAATTGATTTGTTAATGCCTGCTATTTTACTGTTTGCCTTTGCTGCTTTTATGTGTCTGAACTGATCAGCAAGACATGTTATTTGAGCAATTTTCTTTTTTTGCTGCAAATCCTGTTTTTTGAAAAAATCATCTGGGTCCTCAAGTAAATTTTTAAAAATCAATTTATCTTTTTGATAGTAATTTACAGATCTGCCCAGAGCGTACAATGCTGCTTCTATTGGCACTATACCTGAGGTTGTTATTGGATCAACCATTGTTTTTTTTTCTGAATAGTCTGCAAGTTTTAATAATGCAAATCCTATGTTTGATTTTAATGATGGGGTGTATGTTAGTACTTTATAATCTCTCTTTCCTAGATCTATTGAACCAAAATCAACTCCAAAATACGCTTTTTCTCCAAATATGTAGATTCCAAATAATACCTCTGGATTATCTAAGTCCACTTGAATATCTAAATTTTTAGATTCGCATTTTTTAAGAATTAATTCTCCGATTTCTCCTGCAATTTGATTGCTTTTGAAATTATGCTCTCCTCTTCTTATACAATCAACTTTAAATTTAGACTTGTTTATTAACCATTTTTCTAAGTCTGGAAAGTTTTTTTTTATGTTTTGAGTTGTGGGTTTTAAATCTTTTTCAGTCTTAAATTCAGCTAAGAGTGCTATTATTCTTCTTGCTGATTGAGATTTGTAGCAAAGTTTACAAAGCTCTTTTTTGCTACAATCAAATTTAACTGCAAAAGGTTCTATTTCTGATTTTTTACCAATAATTTCTTTTATTTCTAGTGCAGCAACATCTTCTATACCTTTATTTGTCAATAAAATGGATTTCATTAATATAGGGAATAAAGCAAGCTTTATAAATATTGTTTGATTACTTTTATATTATGTTAGACAAAACAAACATGAAAAACTTACAAGAGTATATTGAGAATTATGATTCTGATAGGGAAAAGATTATTAAAAAATCAAGAGATGTACTTAAACTGTCAAAGCTTTTGATTAATTCTGTCCATAGACAAGATATGGATAAAGCAGAAGAGTACAAAAAAGAGATTGAACAAAAGTACAATGAAGTTAAAAGTATGGCTCAAAATGAACTGGGATCTATTGGAGCATTCAGGGTTGCAGCTCAGGAGTATGTTGAAGCAATAGGCTATTATTGTTATGTGCTAAATAAAGATATTCCTAACCACAAGTCACTTAATGTTAGTCCAAAACATTACCTTTCTGGACTTTGTGATATTCCTGGTGAGGTTATTAGAAAAACAGTAAATGATATTACTGAAGGCAAAACTGATTCAGTTTTTGATGCTAAAAAGTTTATTTCAGAATTATATGATGAACTTCTTAAATTTGATTTTAGAAGATCCTATCTTAGAAAGGGTTTTGACAGAGTAAGACACAATTTGAGTAAAATTGAAGAATTGAGTCTAAAAGTGGTGATGAAAAATGAAGGTAGGAAACATTAAGCTGCAGTGGCTAGGTCATGCTAGTGTTAAGATACTGGCTGATAAGATAATATATATAGATCCTTTTAATTTAGAAACAGATGAAAAAGCAGACCTGATTTTAATTACTCATGGACATTATGATCATTGTAGTATCTCTGATATTAACAAAATTCTTAAAAAAGACACTATTGCATTTGCACCTCCAGACTGCACAAGCAAATTAGCAAGGATTGAAGGCCTTAAAGTCCAGATTTTAACACCTGGAAAAAAGCTCAAGATTGATAATTTAAGCATTGAGACTGTACCAGCATATAATATTTCAAAAGAATTTCATCCAAAGTCTAATGACTGGTTAGGATATATTGTCACAGTTGACGGAAAAAGAATATATCATGCTGGAGACACTGATAAAATACCTGAGATGAAAAACATTAATGCAGACATAGCTTTACTTCCGGTTGGAGGAAAGTACACAATGAATGCAGAGCAGGCTGCAAAGGCTGCTAACATAATAAAACCAAAGCTTGCTATACCTATGCATTATGGCAGTATTGTTGGTTCTAAAGAAGATGCTGAGAAGTTTAAGCGTTTGTGTGATTCAAAGGTAAACATACTTGAAAAACAATAAGTATATTTTTATATCTGTTTCTGATTTTAATCTACATGACAACAAAAATTATTAGAACAATTTGTTATTTTACAAGAAAAACGAACTCAAAAACTGTATGTTCATTAAACAAAACAGAAAAAAAATAACAAAAAAGTGGCACAGAGGCAAATCCCTACACTAAAGTGTAGGGTATTAACGCCTCTGTTTTTGACTACCACTTTTTCGGAACAAGAAAATGCGAAGCATTTTCTGTTCAGGAAATCTTTGATTTCCTTGAATTGAAAATCCCTCAATGCCTGATTTTCAATACTTAACCTAACCAAATTTAATTCCAAAGTCTCTAAGTTTGTTCTCACATTCCTTTTGGCCTGTGAAATGAATTGTTTTCATTCCCAATTCCTGTGCAGGCAATAATAATTCTTTATTATTGTCTATGAAGACACATTCCTTAGCAGTTGCATTCAACTTATTTAGTAAAATCTCATAGATCCTTGGATCTGGTTTTTTAGTTTTGGTTTGTCCTGAACTAACTATTAATTCAAAGTATTTGTCTAATCCAAATTTCTTTTTCTTAAATTCAAGCCATTCTTTACTGATTGTGGTAAGAGCAGCTAGTCTGTAGTTACTCAACTTCCTTAAAAGATCTAGCATATGTTCATTTTCCATCTGATATTTTCTATAAATATTTTTAGCCACATTTACATCAATCTGTTTTGCATTTGCGGTTTTGATGAATCTTTGCCAGTATTCATCTTCTGGTATTTTTCCTATGAGATAATCATTAGAATGAGTATCCCACCTAAACTCAGAACTTGAAAAAGTTATGAGTGGCGAACGTCAGTGACTCCATGTGGGAGCTTTTACGCTCTTCACTTCGATAAGCAGATGCATTCGTTCACTTTGTTCACTCGGCAGCTATCTTACGATAGCTTTTCAGACTCCAGAAGCAAAGCTTATGGATGCCGAACAAAACACGAATGTGTAAAGTGACTGCATCATAATGCTACTGGCTAAACTCAGAAATCTATGATTTATGTGTTAGGAACGCTAGTGAGATAAGCCAGGGGCAGATGGGAAGCGTAGCTTCCTGAGCATGATCAGGACGAACAGCCTGACATTTAGACCCATCGCATTCTGAGTAAATAATCTATTATTTTGTATAATCTAAGAATTATGCATAAATATTCAGAAACTTTCCGGATAAAAATTAAGAAAAATCAATAGATAACTTTGAAATACATCTGCTAAAACAAAACATATCAAATAGAGTTCAATCTTTGCATGGAAATAAAATATGACCCAATGCTTGTACACCACACCAAAGAGTGAGAATCGCAAAAGAATTGATCATCCAAAAACTTTCAAGAACTAATTAATAATCTGCTCAAGAATGCTTTTTCAGTAATATTACCAAAAAGTTTAAATATTACTAAATAATACCAAGTATTACCATGAAATCTATCAGCCTAAAGATTGACAATACATTTTTGGAAGATATTAATAAAACAATAAAGCAAAACAGATACTCAACAAGAACAGAGTTCATAAGGGAAGCTATAAGAGATAAAATCAAACAACTTGAAAAAGAAAAAGCAATAAGAAAACTAGCTTTCCTTAAGGGATCACTAAATCCAAAGATGAGTGATGATGAAGCTGGAAAAATAGCTATTAAGGAAATTGCCAAAAGGTTTGACTTGTCTTTAGATTAAATCTTCTGGTCTAATTAATATATACTTACTAGTAATTTACAGAAAATTTCCGAATAAAAAACTAATAAACAAATATTGGCCTGTGCCTTGTTCTTCTAAGACCTTGGTTATAGATGTCTAGTCTTACATCATAAAATCCAGGAGGTGTATGTTCTGGAATTTCTATTATTAGATCTTTTGTGATTTCACCATCTGCATTCACACTCATTGGTCCAAGTCTTCTTGATTTAGCAGGTATCCAAGGTATGAAAGCCTCTATCTTAGTTGATTTCATTTCACAGTATCCCATATTTTTGAAACTAACAACAATAGTTAACTCATCTCCTGCTTTTACAAACTCATCCTGTACAAAACCAATCCTGTCTATGTGGATTTTTGCTTTTGGGTCTGACACATAGTTATAGTCACAATCTGTTTCTTCATAATTGCACTGATAGTCTTCACACCAGTCAAGTGTTAAAGGATTATCATCATCACAATCCTCATCCTCAATGCATTCTACACCACATTTTCCAATTACAAGTGCATACTCAAAGTTATCTTCAACACATCCACATACAGAGTCACAATTACCATAACTGTCTCTTGTGCCAAAGTAATATCCATCACATTCTTCAGTTGGTTGACTGCAATATTGATTATCCTGTGTATTTGGATATTCACATTCTTCCTGGCCTATTACAAGCCCGTCTCCACAAAAGTAATCATATTCACACCCGCAATCCACACATGATCCCTGCAAGCCGCAGTCTGAGTCTGTTTCACATTCTGCATCACACTTTGAAGTGCTGCACTCAGAGCTGATTGTCTCATCTCCCTGGGTGCATGAATCTGTTATTTCATCACATTCTGAAACAAACTCTTCTCTATAGTCCCATGTAAATGGGTTATTATCTGGATCATTATCACATGTTGCAATCTCATCTTTATTATTAGAGGAGCAATCTACTTGCTCTCCTGGCATACATTGATCAACTTCACAGCCCTCTTCTCCATTACAGTAAAGTCCATCATTACAATCAAATCCTCCAGATCCGGTTACCACACACTCAGCATTTTGACAAGAATAATCTTCAAATATTAATTCACTGCCACTACAATACTGATTATCAAGATAATCACACTCTTCAATCTCTTCAACCATAACAGTACATTGATAATCTTGGCATACTCCTTCTTTATGCATTACTGTATCTGATTCACAATAATCTTCATCAAGATAATCACAATCATCATCTGTCTGACACTCTGTACATCTTGGATCGTTTTCAAATATTATCGGACTTTCACATGAGTTTTGTTCACACTCACAGCTTCCTAAACAAGAGTTTTCTACATCTGCATAATCATAATAATCATCTCCAACACAACCATCAAGATAATCACAATCTGTGTCATCGCAAGGATTTTGTGAATCACACTCTGCTCCACATTCAATACTACAATATTGGTATGGCGCTGGTGCACTGCAATCCACTGCACAATCTGTGCAGACACAAGAATCACAAGTGTTTTCACAACTTGCACTGACTGTTGTAGAGTCTTTAATACGATCCCCATCATAATCTACTAGTTCATACCCTTCACAATAATCATCATAACTCTCTTCACAAGAATTTGAATCACAATCTGAATCTAGCTCGCATTCTGCACCACAGTTTGCAGTGCTGCACTCAAAACTGATTGTCTCATCTCCTTGTGTGCATGAGTCTGTTGATTCATCACATTCTGAAACAAACTCTTCTCTATAGTCCCATGTAAATGGGTTTGCATCTGGATCATTATCACATGTTGCTATCCCACAAATGTCATTTGCTGAACAATCAACTGGTGTTCCTGATTCGCACTGAGCTGCATCACAAGTCTCTTCTCCATTACAATAAAGCCCATCATCACAATCTATTGTAGATGAACTAAACAGGGTGCATTGTGCCATTAAACAAGTATAATCTTCTGATAAAATATCGTCTCCTGAGCAATAGCTAGTATCATAATCATTACAATCCTCTACAAAACTTTCTTGTGTTTGGCATTCATAATTTTCACAAACACCTTCTGTGTGATATACATCATCAGCATCACAATAATCATTATCTAGATAATTGCAGTCTGAATCTTGAGTGCATTCTTCTTCAACTTCAGCATAAGCATATCTGTGCTGCCAATAGCTGCTTGTACACTTGCAATCATTATCCATCTTTGTCCAGATTGAAAAGTTGTACTGGCCTGTGTGTGAAATTTCGTGTTCAAATTCAACTGTTGTTGTTTCACCAAATACAATATTGACCTGTTTTTGCTCAACATATTGATCATCAACATAAAAATACACATCAACAACTGAAGAATAATAATCTTCAATACTTTCTGGAATTGATTGAGCTCCTTGATCAGATATCACATGAGAACTCATTATCTCTGCGCTTACTGTTACTGTATCTGCATAAGCAGGAGTATCATCAGATATATCTATTGAATTAAATCTTGACGCGCAGCCTGAACCTTTACTAAAATCAACTGTGTAATGCCAAGGCCCATAACCTGTTGTTGGTGAAGTGTCTTTTCTATTAGCCCATGGCAAATAACATTCTTTGTAATTATATTCAGCAGAGTATCTTACACCTGAACCTAAATCTGGTATTAAATAATTATTAGGATTTCCATATGTGTCTGCTGTCTGCTCTTCTAGATCATAACACATTGTATCTGCGCATGTGTATACTGTAGTATGAAAATCTCCATCAAGAGATTCAATTACCATTGAAACAGGATATGCATAGGCAGCTCCTGCTAACAATATCATCATTATAAATATCATATACTTTTTCATTTTATACCTCTTGTTCATTATGGACCACTAGTATCTCCGTCATTACCCTGGCCTTCAGAACTTCCCTTATGTGCACTTGGTGTACCTGTTGGCTTTGGTGGTGGTTGAGAAGGATAAAGTGTTTCTTCTGGAGTATTCACTGGTCCAGGATTGTCACTAGGTTCTTCTTCATTTGCAGTTGGATCTAACTCTTCTTCTGTTTCTTCTGTCGGTATCACTTCACCTGCAGTCCAAGCTTGACGAGTTGTTGCAAAATAAGTTAAGTCTCTTGGCTCACCACAACAACCAAGGGTAGTGTAGTCAATACTTGCCCAAAATTGAACCTCAACCCACGGCCAAATATGATCAGATACATCTTCTAAAAAACAATAATCCTCTTCACAATGTTCATCAGTAATCTGAATACCTACTAGATTACCATCAACTACAATTCTATCTAAATCATCAACATTAAAATCATATCTATCCCAAAACAAAGTACGTTGATTAGGTTCATTAACCACCCTAACATCAAGTTCTATATCATTAACCAAATCTGCATAATCCTTTCCAAAAACCAATAATACTGAAATATCTGTTCCTTTGGCAGGGTTGATTTTAAAACTATCCCCTCCGTGAACTTCCATACCTCCTTGAATTAATTCCAAAGGATTAACTTTATAATGATCTCCACTAATTTCTCTTTCAATATAATCCATAACCAATTTATCAGATTCTTCATTTGATCGATATGCAATCATAACTACATTTTCTAAAATAGGATTAACTGGACAGACTGTAGGTGTTTTTGTAGGTGTTGGTGTAAAAGTTGGTGTAAAAGTTGGTGTTGAAGTACTTGTTTCAGTTGGTGTGCTTGTATATGCTTCCTCTACTGTTTGTGTTAATCCTGCTTCACCTGTCTCCTTAGCTTGATATGATGCAACAGCACCAGTTTCAACTGGTGGAAAAATTTCTTGCCTTTTTCCAGCCACAAAATTACACCCAGCTAAAGCAATAGTAGTCAGTAAAGTAATACCTTTGTAAAATAAACTGTTTGGATTTCTAATTTTTGTCATACTAATAGCCCTAATCAAGAATGAAGAATGTTATTACCTTATTTAAAGGTTTTGTTTTTGACACTATTCTTCAGTAAATACAATAATCATTTATAATTCAACAATTTAACTAACGTTTATGATAGCAATAATTGGTGCTGGCCCTATAGGAAGCTATGCTGCTTATCTACTAGTAAAACAAGGTTTGAAAGTACAAGTTTATGAAAAAAATAAACAAATAGGACTTCCTGTGCAGTGTACTGGAATTGTTTCAAGTGCTTTTTCTAAAGTTATTTCTCCTGACAAATCCTATGTAATTAACAAGATAAGCAAAACCAGGATTTATGCTCCAAACAACAAACATGTTAGCTTAAATTTAAAACCTAACTTAATAATAGATAGAACCAAATTTGATAGGTTTTTAACTAAAAAAGCTAAACAAGCCGGTGCAGAGTTTTATCTTAATTCAAAATTTATTGAGTATAATGGCAAACATGCAATAATAGAGCAGAATAACACAACAAAGAAAATATCCCCAGATATTCTTATAGGTGCTGATGGTCCAAATAGCCAGGTAAACAAAACATGTATAAAAAATAAACCAATGTTTTTTGTGGGAGCTCAAGCTCGAGTTTATCTAGAGAATGATAATGCTGTTGAGTTTTATCCTGGAGTTGGAGACTTTGCATGGGTTGTTCCTGAAACAAATAAAATTGCTAGAATTGGATTAGTGACTAGAAAAAATGCTAATTTAAAGGAATTTCTAAGCAAGAGAGTTGGGAAAAACTATAAGTCAAAAGTGATTGATTATCAAGGTGGACTAATTCCTTTATACAACCAAAAAAACAAAACTGCACATAACAATGTTTACCTTGTTGGTGATGCTGCTGGCATGGTGAAAGCAACAACAGCAGGAGGAATAATTCAGGGTTTGATTGGAGCAAAAGCTCTAACTGAATCAATTATTGAGAATAAGGATTATGAAAAACTTTGGAGAAAAAAGCTGCACAAGGATCTAAAAACATCATTAATTATAAGAAAAATGCTTGACCAGTTCTCTGATAAAGATTACAATGATTTAATAAGATTGTTTAATAAAAAAAGTTTTAAAAAAGTCTTGCAAGAAAATGACAGAGACAATGCACTTAGTTTAATTATAAATTTAGGATTAGCATCTTTAAAACATCCATCAGCATTCAAATTTGCTAAATTTATACGGTTTGGTTGATTTAACAAATTTTATAAACAATATAGATTTACTTTAAGCACACAAAATGGATATATCATTTATTGTTCCGGTTTATAATGAACAGTTGAGCATCAAGGAAACTATTAATCAAATCAAAGAACAAAAACCTAATGAAATAATTGTTGTAGATGATGCTTCAACTGACGCAAGTTATTCTATACTTAAAAAAATTAAAGGTATAAAACTTATCCAGCACCCATATAACAAAGGTTATTCTTCTGCAATTAAAACTGCTTTAAGGAAGGCTAAATCAAAGTATGTTTGTATTGTTGATGCTGATGATACTTATCCAATCAAAGAATTTCCAAAACTAAAAAAACACATTAATAACTATGATATGGTTGTAGGAGCAAGATCACAAAAAAACATACCTTTAATGAGAAAGCCTGCAAAGTTTATTCTAAAAAAACTAGCTAATTATTTGGCAAACAAAAAAATTCCTGATCTTAATTCAGGCTTTAGGATTTTTAATAAAAAGTATGCTATGGAATTTTTTCATCTTTATCCACAACGGTTTTCTTTTACTGTTACCATTACTCTGGCTTTTTTAACATCTGGCTATAGTGTCAAATACGTACCTATCAGTTATCATAAGAGAAAAGGTAAATCTTCTATTCAACCAAAACACTTTGTTGAATTCATCAATCTTATTTTAAGAGTTATAACTTATTTTAACCCATTTAAAATATTTTTTACCTGCTCAATTTTGCTCTTCTTAGCAGCCCTGGGCATTTTTGGGTATTCCAATTTTTTCCTTGAACAGGTAATGGATATCACTACAATAATCTTTGCTTTATCATCTTTGCAAGTATTTTTGTTCGGGCTTGTTGCTGATATGATTGCTAAAAGAAAATGAAAATACTATTAATTAATCCACCTTTAGACAATATGCTAGATACAGAAGTGCCTTCTGTAGTAACACAGGAGCGTGGACACAATCCCCCAATAGGATTATTGTATGTGGCTGCAAGCTTAGAAAAAGCTAATTTTGATGTAAAGGTTATTGATGCTCAGGCTGAAGAACTTTCATATGAAGGACTAAAACAAAGGATGAAAAAGTTAGATCCAGATGTGGTTGGTCTATCTGTTACTACTTTTACCTTAATTGATGGTTTAATTACTGCAAGAATTGCAAAACAGATTAACCCAAATGTGAAAGTTGTTTTTGGTGGTTCTCATTGTCATATTTATCCTATTCAGACTATTGAATTTGACGAGGTTGATTTTTTGATTTTAGGTGAAGCTGAAAAACCAATAGTTAAATTAGTTAAAAATATTAATAGGTCAAATAAACTAAAAAATGTAGATAATCTTATTTACAAAAAAGATGGAAAAGTAAAACAAAATCCTTGGAAAGGTTATGAAGAGGATCTTGATAATTTACCTTTTCCTGCAAGACATCTGACTAACCACAAGCTTTATTCTTCTTTACTTGCAAAGCGAAGCCCAGTAACAACTATGATAACCAGTAGAGGCTGCCCATATAACTGCTTGTTTTGTAACAGACCTAATATGGGAAAACTTTTCAGAGCACGGTCTCCAAAAAATGTTGTTGATGAGATGGTCCAATGTGTAGATATGGGAATAAATGAATTTTTAATTTATGATGACACATTTACTATTGACAGAAAAAGGGTTATGGGAATAGCTGATGAGATTAGGAAAAGAAATTTAGATATTGGCTGGGATATTCGGGCAAGGATTAACACAATAGATCTTGCAATGCTTCAGAAGATAAAAAAGGCAGGTTGTGAGAGGATTCATTACGGTGTTGAGGCTGGAAACCAGAAAATCTTGAATATTTTAAGAAAAGGAATTACAATAAAACAAGCAGAAAGGGTTTTTGACATCACAAAAAAGACTAAAATAAGCACATTAGCATATTTTATGATAGGAAATCCAAAAGAAACCCATAATACAGTTATGCAAACTATTAATTTTGCAAAAAAGCTTGATCCAGATTATATTCATTTTTCTATTACAACACCTTTTCCAGCAACTGATCTGTATACAATGGCATTGAAAGAAAAGATCATTAAAAAAGATGTTTGGCTTGAGTTTGCAACCAATCCAGACAAGAATTTTGTGCCTCCTTTATATGAGGAAAACATTAATAGAGAAGAATTAATCAGTTATTTAAGATTAGCATATAAAAGTTTTTACACAAGGCCTTCTTATATATTAAAACAAGTTGCTAAGATTAGATCTGGTGGAGAGTTTAAAAGAAAGATCAAAGCTGGACTTAAAGTTCTTTTTTCATAATTTTGGCTAATTTTTTTCCAATCTCTTCAAGATTATAATCCTTCTCAACTGTTTTTTTTGAGTTTTTCTTTAGTTTATTTAATAATCTCTTGTCATCTACAAGCAATTCACAACTTTTAATAAAATCTTGCTGTGTCTTAATAATAAGTCCGTTTTTGTTGTGTGCTATTATTGAACCACTTTCACCAATATCTGTACAGATTACTGCCAATTGTTTTGCCATATATTCAAATAGTTTTGTTGGGCTTTTTGATTTGTTATATTTTGAATCTTTCAACAATACAAACAAACCAACATCAACTGTTTCAAGATATTTTGGAACTTCATCTGGATCTAATCTGCCTTTGAATATAATGTTAGGACTGGACTTTTTTTGTATTAAGTTTTCAACTTTTTTCATCAAATCTCCGCCTCCAACTATATGGAGAACTGCATTTTTGTTTTGTATCTTATCAAAACTGTCAACAATAAACAAAACATTCTGCAGAGCTTCTTGGTCAACAATCATACCTATCCATAAAAATACAACCTTACTGTCATCAGACTTATCTTCATGCTCCAGGTTTGTTGGCTTAAATGTTTCTAGATCAACTCCAGTAGGAACATAATAAACTTTGTTTGACCATTTTTTTAGCATATTTTGCAAAAACCTGCTTGCTCCCACACAAAATATTGATCTTTTTGCAAGAATTTTTGTCAATGGCCTGCTTATTATGCTTAGCTCATATTCATAATCATCATAATCCAAAACTATTGGATTTTTTTTAATAAAATGAACTAGCAAGGGAGCTATTGCAAAAAATCCTGCTTTTTGTATATAAAAAGTGGTTTTTCTGTCCTGCTTAATCAGATGTTTTGTTGCCCTAAACAATAAACTGACTCGTTCAAAAAAGCCTACTTTATAAGATTGCTGACCATCGTAACTAGCATCTAGATCATCTTTAAAAGAAAAAACTTTTGCTTGTATCTTGTGTTTTTGCAATTCTTTTGCAAACCTATAGCATCTAACCCTAACATTAGTTGTCTTATATCCATCATAGCAGACAAACAGCGCTTTCATTTTGATAACACTTCTTTTGCAAGCCCTGGACCACGTACAAATACAAGTTTAAATATCCCTTTGAGTCCATGTTCTTGATATATCATCTTAATGTATTTTAACCATTCTCCTTCTTTTAACAATTTATTATAGGTTGAGGATTGACCCTTATTATATAGTTGGGTGATTTTTTTACTTGATAAATTTGGATAATTAATTACTGCATTTTTCATCCCATCTAATTCATCCCAGTCTGAAAAACCTAACCAGCCTTTTTGTTTAGCTTCTTTGTATAATTCTGTGCCAGGAAAGGGTGCTGCCATGCTTATCTGATATTGATCTCCATAAGATTTAGCAAATTTTATTGTTTTTTCAATTGTTTTTTCAGTTGCACCAGGTAGTCCAATTGCATAAGTAAGATGAGTTCTTATTCCTAATTCTTTGCATAAATTGATGGTTTTCTTTGCCATTTCAATGGTCATGCCTTTGCCCAATCTTTTAAGGACTTTGTTGTCAGCTGATTCAATTCCAAATTTTAGACCCACACAATTTGCTTTTTTCATTTTTCTCAAAAGTGTTTTAGAAATATTTACATGTCCCATACCAGTAAAAGGGATATCTATTCTTCTTTTGATTTTCAAATCAAGCCATTTTTCTAAAACTTTGGGACTTCCATTTATTGTGTCGTCATCAAAATAAAGTTCTTTGGGATTATATTTTTCAATTACATACTCTATCTCATCTACAACATCCTTTGGGTCTCTTGGTCTGTGTTTTCTACATGCATTCATCAAATGGATATTGCAGTATGTACATCTGTAAAAACAACCCCTTGATGCCATAAGCTGTACATTGGGATAGTTTCTGCAAAAAACCTCATTGTAAAGCTCCATATTAAAAAGGTGACGGGCTGGCCAAGGAATTTTGTTAATGTCTGGGGGTTTTTTTAGTCTTAGTATTTTCTTACTGGGATTTTTTTGAACCAAATCTCTCATTAAAAATTCATATTCTCCTGCAAGTACAAAATCAACATCAGAATTATCAGCTAAAACTTGTTTTGGTAATGATGTTGCATGAGGTCCTGCAAAAACAAACTTGCAGTCAGTTATTTTTTTAACTTTAGAAGCAAAGTACTGATCATTACTATAAGAAGGAGTATGGATCTCAGCCAACACACAATCTGGATCAAAATCTGAAACTTTACTTAAAAACCTTTTCTCTGAAAGTTTTTCAGACAAAGCATCAATTACTTTAACATTATGTCCTTGTTTTTCTAAAACAGCTGCTGTACATCCAAGGAAAAAAGGAAATGGTCTAAAACTTACAACAGGTGCTTTATCTGATGTATGGGCCCAGCGCATACCCGCCCTTCCAGCATATTTTTTCCCTCTCCAAGGCATATCAGTTAGTAATATCCTCATGATCTAATGTAATCTGTACTTCCTATAAATACATTTTGGTCTAATATCTCTTCTCAAACAATTCAAAAAAACTATTTCTTATTTACATTATTAAGAAAATAAAGTACACCTTTGATTTTGGGCTTGCAGTGACCAAGTAAACAGCTTAATAATGTAAGTATAATATGAATTGGTATGGCAATGACTTTTCTTAGTAAACAAGAATTTTTGTTTAGTGAATCTAATCTATTTTTTACTCCATGAAAATATACTTTATCTGACATGTTTTTTACAGTTCTGCTTACATCATGGTATGCAATAGCAAAAGGATTATACATTACATTGAATCCATTTTTATTTGCTCTCCAACACAAATCTGCATCTTCAAAACCATAAAAATATCCTGGATCAAACTTTCCAATTTCAGAAAACAAATCTCTTTTTACAAGAATAGCTGCACTGCATAAAAAATCAACTTGTTTTATTTTATTATGCTTATTTGCTGGCTTGCCTCTACCTATGTCATATGCAAATCCTAACCAATTGATCCTACCACCTGCTGAATTGATTATGTTTTTTTCTGAATAGTATAAAAGTTTTCCTCCAACAATATCTGGATTATACTTTTTTTGAAAACTGACCATTTTTTTAAGCCAGTCTTTTTTTAAAACAACATCACTATCCATAAAAACTATGAGATCTGAGTTTGTTTGTTTAATACCTATATTTCTACTTTTTGATGGACCAGATTGTTTTTTCTTAACAATTATTTTCACTTTAGGAAAACTTTTCTTAACTATCTGCGTTGTTCTATCACTTGAACAATCATCAACAAGAGTAACATCAAATTCATCATAATCCTGATTAAATACACTTTCTAGACATTTTTCTATAAAATCCTGATTATTGTAAGTTGTAATAATAAAACTAACTTTCATAAAAATCCCTTATTTTCTCTGCTATAATGTCCCAATCAAAGTTTTCAATTGTTTTTTTTCTCCCGTTCTTTGCAAACTCTTCTGCTTTTTTCTTGTTTTTCAGTAAAAATACTATTTTTTCAGCCAATGAGTTAATATTTCTTTGCTTGATGAGAAATCCATTTTTATTATTATCAATTACATCAACAACACCATCTGAATAATATGCAATGCAAGGAGTATTACAGGCAAAAGCCTCAACTAATACCATGCCAAAACCTTCTCTTGTTGATGGCAAAACAAGTACTTGGGATTTCTTTATTTCTTTGATTAGTTTTTCATATTTTACTCTTCCAAAAAATGTGACTTTTTTTTCTAATTTCTCTTTTTTTGTAATTTTTTTTAGTTTAGGTAATTCTTGTCCAGAACCTACAACAACTAGTTTAGCATTTGAAATCTTTTTAATTACCTGTTTCATTGCAATTATTAGGTCATCCACATGCTTGTGTGGAATTAACCTGCCAACAAACACAACAGTATTTTTGTATTTTGAAGTTTCTTTTATACTATCAATAAATTCAATATCAACCCCATTATTAATTACCTTGATCTTCTTAGGTTTGATTTTGTACTGCTCTACCATTCTATCTTTGACTAAACTCCCAACTGTTAAAATTTTATTAAAAGGTAAGTGTAATAGTATCTTTTCAGAGATTTCTGCAATTTTTCCTTGTTGTATCCATTGGTCAGATTTACCTGAACTCAAGTCATGTATCACAGCTATTGTTTTTGAAGATTTAAACAAACCCATAAAAGATACCGGAATCATACTAACCCAGGCATTTGCCTCAATAATATCGTACTTTTTATTTAAAAGATATCTACACACAGCAAAAATAAATTTGATAAAATCTAATTTTGTTCTTTTTGGAGGCTCTTTTATAACTGGGCCTATGTGATGTACATTTATCCCCTCTATATTTTCATAATCTTTTACTCCTTTTATCTTCATACATACTAGATCAACATGGTGGTTTTTCTTTACCAATCTCTTCAAAATCTCATAGTATCTTCTCTCGCCGCCTCCCTGGTAATGAGGTACAAAAAAGTCAGTAACAACACATAGTTTCATTTTGAATAGATTTTTTCCATTTGTTTAGCAATATTTTTCCAGTAATAATTCTTTACTATCTGTTTTTGTTCTTTCACGCAGCTTTTGTATAGTTTTTTATCATCTATTAATTTTGATATTTGTGATGCCAACTCATTTGGTGATTTGGGCTTAAAAAACAGCCCTCCTTTTGATTTTGATACTTCTCTGTAAGGAGGAATGTCAGAACATACAAACGGAGTTTGACAGGCAATTGCCTCAAGCAAAGTTATACCAAACCCTTCTACCACACTTGGTGAACAAAAAATATGACTTTTTTTAATTACTTTTAAAACATCTTTGTGTTCATCTAAAAAACCAAGGAATTTTACATTTTTTGGTGCTGTTCTTTCCAGCTTTTCCTTTTCAGGGCCAATACCTACAATCTTAAAATCAAGTTTATCAAGTTTTTCAGCTGCATTTATCAAATCAATCAATCTTTTATGTTTAGTTATCCTACCAACATATGCAACGGTTTTTTTCTTGTATTTCTTTGCTCTAAATTTATACTCATCAAGATCAACTCCATTATGCACAACTTCAATATTTTTAATTCCCTGTTTTTCAAGTTCTCCTTTAGTAAAACCTGAAACTGCAATAATTTTTGTTTTGGTCAGCTTTGATAATAACAAAATAATTCTTTCAGACAATTCCCCTACCACTCCTTTTTTGTTTGTGTTTCTAGTCCAGTTTCCGATCCATACTTCGTGATATGTAAGAAATCTTTTTGCATTACTAAAGATTGTGGCCAAAAAAGCACTAGGGTATGCAAAAAAGCTGCATCCTTCAACCACATCTGCCTTTTTTCTAGCAGCTATTCCTGCACACAAACTAAATATTATCCTTTTAATAAGATGGCCTGTCTGAGTATAAGGATATCTTAATCCAACTCTTTTTATTTTTATTTTTTCAAGTTCGTATTTTCTTTTCCTGCCTCTATGAGAAGTAATTACTAGAACCTCGTGTTTTTTAGCAAGCTCACTAGCAATATTAAATACTCTGGATTCAACTCCTCCAGTTATATCTGTACTTGACTCTGGGAAGAATTCAGATATTAATACAATTCTCATATCCTATAGATTATTTGAGCATTTAAAAAAATTTCTACTTTTTGGACTTGGCAATCTCCCTAATTATTTTTGTTATATCCTGGCCTGTTTCATCTAGTTTTACATAGATTCTAAATACAAGATAAAATAGAGTAATAACACTTATTGCAATTAAAAAATCCATTCCTCTTCTAAACCCAGCTCTGTCTGAAAGCCAGTTTAGGGTATCTGGAAAAAATGCAAACACCATTGCTGCTCCCCATATCCCTGTCCAGAACAACAGTTCACCTAGTTTTACTTTGCTTTCTTTATATCTAAGATATGCTCTACTTATTGCAAACAAACCAAAAACAATTACTATTATATGAATTAAACTCATTTGTTCACCTCAAAAGTTTATTTATGACCATCTTAAAAAATATTTTAAACGCATTAGTCTTGAAATTTTGACCATGTTTTTTTGAGTATTCTGTGTATTTGATTTTAACTGGGATCTCCTTGTATCTTAACCTGTTTTTCTTTATTTTTTCAGGAATTTCAGAAGCATGCTCCATCCTGTCCCCCTGAATTTTAATTTTTGATGCAGCTTTTCTTGAAAATGCTCTTAAACCATTATGGGAGTCTGTTAATTGGATTCCATACATTAAGAATAAAACCAAAGCACCTGTTTTTAGATAAAGTCTTCTTAATTTAGGAATTGATTTATCTTTTCTAATAAATCTTGAGCCCAATGTTACATCTACTTGTTTTTTTTTAATTGGTTTAATCAGTTTTTTAATATCTGCTGGCTGGTGTTGACCGTCTGCATCAAATGTCACAATAATATCTGCTCCTTGCTCTAATGCATATTCAATCCCTGTTCTCAAAGACGCTCCCTGTCCCCTATTAATTATGTGTCTTAAAGCATGAACTCCCATATCTTTTGCAATTTCATATGTCTTATCATTGCTAGAATCATCTACTACAACTATATTGGTATAATTAGCTTTTTTCAAACCATTAATTACTTTTCTAATCATACCTGCCTCATTATACGCAGGAATAACAACATATATGCTCATAATTTAAAAAAAAGATATTGTCTCTTAAATAATTTATTATTTGTAATTATTTTTCCAAAGAGCATAATGTTCAAGATTAAATTTTAGCATTCCGTCTTCTGTCTCTGCTAAAAAATATGTTAAGATACGTCCATCTAAGGTATCCAAGCCTCTTTGAACTCTTGCAAATAAAGAATCACCTTTATGGCTTGATCTCTCAACATAAGAGCGTACAAATTCTTTTTTAGTTGAAAATTCTGCTCCTTCAAAATTTCTCTGCATCCATTTGTATGTACCAATTGTAAGTTTACTCATAATAAAAGGCAATTAGGATTATTATAAAAAACTTACTAATCCCAAAAGAAAAACTAAAAGTTTAATCTCCCTGCCAATCCACTTCAAACACATAAATGTCAAGCCCTTGAAGATCTGTCTCTCCATGGAATCTATCAAAATGATCTAGCCCAATTCCCTGGAAAAAGAATAATCTTGTAAACATTGATGAAGTCAAGGATGAGTCCATAAGAACACTTTGATATTTGGATCCTTTTCTGAAAAATGCTGCAGAGATAATCTTACCGTCTTCTGTTCTCCAAACATTCTTTGTATGCGTTCTTTCTCTAAACATTCCCCACTGATCAATATATGAAAATTTTGCTGGCCTGATTCTTCCCTGAGGTGTTTGAACATATGCTTCTCTTGAGGTTAAATTCAAATTCAACCCATTTGCACAGGTCACTAAATCATCTTGTCTTTTGCAATCTGCTGGCTGTGAATAATAAGACGGCCAAGGAGCAATCCAGGAATTTGGATCCTGAGTTTGAATTTGATAATAGTATTCATCTGCTTGTTGATCACTTAAATTAAACTCTTGCATCAATATTTGTTTTCCTTCTGCTAGTTTTGTAGGTTTAACCTTATATACCATTGAGGCTCTCTCAAAATCCCAGCTACCAAAGTGTGCCCAGACACCTGACTTTGCAACCATGTCTTCTGATGCAATAAAAAAGTTCTCTGGTGGTTTGCAATGTGTTAACTCCAGTATTTCTTGTGTTTGTTTAACACTAAATTGCTCTAGTAATATTGATTCTGCCTCTTTTTTGTCTACTAGAATTAATTCGTTAACAAAATCAATTGAATCTAATTCATTTAAATGTTCATTAATCTTATAAAATGCATCATTACCTCCACAGTCAAGCATACGTAAAATCCCTATTGCTTGTGTTTCATTATCTGTTAACAATACTTTACCAATCCAGTGTGCACGAGGACCTGTCTGAGAAGTACCATCAAACGTAACTGGTCTGTCTGCCCAATATTTAAACCAATGCCCAAAGTCCCACCATGAGTTGATTATTGCTGTCTCATTGGAATTCATTTTTATTTCCTCAAGTGCTGAGACCCATGCATCATTCATGCTTGGAAGCTCGTTTTTTGCAGTTTTTACAGCTCTATTAAACGGTGTTATTAATAATAGAGCAAACAAAATAATCAAACTAATCTTAGCTATATTTTTATGAATATCTAATTCTTTAGACATAAACTTTCCTAAATATCTAATTACTACTCCCACAAATATTCCAAATGCAATACTAAACGCTGGAACTAGAAGCATAACATATCTGATTCCTTTTGTTGATGCATATAATGTTGCTAAAAACCAGATTCCTAATAAAACAGCATATCTAATATCCATCTTACCATGTTTGTCTTTTTTCATTAAAGTAAGTGCTATTCCTGCAAGAGACATTAAAAATACTAAATTTCCTCCTATTTGGGACACTGCACCTTTAATAGTTATCTCATTTTGTTCTGCAACTGTTGTATAAACATTTGGCCAGATAGTGGTTTTAGCAACATCTTTTATTTGTATAAATGACAATGGTGCAGAGTAAACTCTTTTAAAATTGCCTAAAGAAGTTGTTAATGAAGTAAAGACAAGAGTAGACAAGATAAAGATCCCAATTAAAAGAACTGCATCAAAAATAACTTTTTTTGTCTTTTTTGTATGAATTGTTTTAAGATGAATCAGGATATAATACACTAAAAACACTCCACTTGCTGCTAATAGGAAATCAAAGATATACCACCACCCTCCCCATGCTGAACTGTATAATCCAACTAATAATCCTGTAAGAACGCCTAAAACAAGTGTTTTCTTGTGTTTTTTTGTATCAAATGCTTCTAGAAAAACCCAAGTAATCAACAATGGAAATAAAACATTATATGCATCTGTATCTGCAAAGCCTGCTACTGTTCTTGTTAAGAATGCTGGATGAATAGCAACAAACATTGCTGCAAAAAAACCTGCAATATTTCCTCCTATCTTTTTTGCAATGAAAAATGCAGGAATCACGCATAATGAAGCTAGAATTAAAGGCACATAAAAAGCCACCTTAAGAGGGTACATTTCTCTATCAAAAAAATTCAAGAATTTATAAGTATAATATTCAAATTTAATATGAAAGTCATCTCCCCCAATAAATCTACCCTTAGGTGCTAAAAAGTGCGTATCAAAGGGTTTTCCATCAACTAACTTATCTCCGTAATGTCCATTTTCTTCCATGTTTTCAACAAATCTGAGCCAATAATATGGATCAATTGCCAGTAAGTAGGTTTGACCATTTTCATCTCTCATCTGGTCTTTGAATTGATTTGAAAGTTCGTTTATTTGTGCATCAACTGCAGGTTTTTGCTGTTTTAGCATTATTTCAAATTGCTCATCAACTATTACTTGTTTTCTTTCTGCTGGAAGAGTAGGATAGTTTTTTTCAATCTGACTTCTTATTGTGTTTTTATGATAATTATACACTGTTGTCTGTGCCCAATCATCTGTCAAGGGCAAGAATGCAGGCTGAGCTCTAAGCATTACACTAAATAACAATGGAATCAAAATTAAAAATACAACTCTGTATTTTGAGATAAAATCAAAAGCAGGTTTAAAACTTTTCCAATCAAATACTTTTTCATCTGAATCTTTAGTTTTGAATAAATTAGTGATCTTACTAAAGTCTAAAGTAATTTCATCATCTTTAGTTTTTTCTGAATCATCAGAATTTCTAGATTTATTTTTTTTTGGTTTAAAAAAAGATTTAATCTTACCAAAATCAATGTTTATCTCATCATCGCTCATATATTCCCCTCTGTGCAGATTAATTATAGTTGATATTTAAATATTACGCTTGAAATAAAATCAATTTATTACATGATATTTGCATTAAATTTAAATAAAGCATAAGAATTTTTAAGTTTGGGTGGCTTTAATTAAGAAAAAGGTCTTAATGCTTATAATTATCGGGGCAATTATTCGACTAGTTTTAGCTTTCATGTATTATCCTTCTGGTGATGCTTGCACACATATTTCTATTGCTAGATATATTGCTGAGAATAATAAAATTCCTTTTATTGAACCTGGCAGAGTGGATAAGGTCTTTTGGGCACCACCTTTGTTTCATATTTTGCTCGCAATATTCAAAGGTTCTTTTGGTAGTTTTTCAATGAAACTTATCTCTCCGATAAGTGGTATTGGGGTTATGATCTTAAGTTATAAAATTGCAGATAGCTTATTTAACAAAAAAATTGCATACTACACATTGTCTTTCATGACTTTTATTCCAATTATGATTTTTCAAAGCACCATAGCTTATGTTGATAATCTCTCTTTATTATTAATGATGTTTGCAATTTACTTTGCCGTAAAGAAGAATATTACTCTAAGTGCTATCTTCACTGGTCTTTCCATATTATCAAAGTATAATTCAATATTTATCTTTCCGGTTGTTATGTTTATCCTTTTTAAGAAAAAAGTTCTTTTTAAACACGGGAAGTTCTTCAAGATTAGCCTACCAATCTCGTCAATATGGTTTATTAGAAATTATTTAATTTTAAAAAACCCAGTTTATCCTTTTTTAAGTCACTTTTTTAAAACAGAAGTTACAGCAATGTACACAAACAATACCAGTTTTTTGAACCTACTTAGTTTAAAACATGCCTTGTCTTTATTCCTGAATCTGTATGGTGTTCCAGAAGGCAAATATTCTAACCTATTCTTTTTTAATTTCCAGTATATAAAGTTGTTTGTAGCCTTATGGTTTTTAGGTACAGCTTTATACTTAGTTTTTGCTTTTATTGGTTTATCAAAATTTAAGTTCAAAAAGAGATGGCAGATATTGTCTGTATGGTTTATTTCATTTGCTATTATGATTTTGGCATATATTGTGCACAACGGATATACAAGATTAAGATATGGGATTGGGATTATTCCTGTAATTGCGATTTTGTGGGCATTAGGATTTGACTGGGTCCTTAAGAAAAAGAAAATCCCAAAGTGGGCATTATATTCATTCATCATAATATGTGCTATTGGTTTTATTGGAACAGAGCTAACAAAAACATATCTTGCAGCCCAGCAATGGACTTTCTTTGAAGAAGATTTTGACTGGATAAAAAATAGCACCTCAGAAGACAGTTTATTATACATAAGAAAAGTTGACTGTATTTACTATAATACAAACAGGAAACTAGCAGATTCATTTGATGTTTTATTGGATAATGGTGGATATTATTGGATAAAAGATGAAATTGAAGATGACAGTATTTACTGGCTTCCAAAAGTTGATATTACTAAATATGAAGACAATTTAGTGCTTGTATATAATAATTCAAAAACACAATCTTTAATTTATGAGGTGAAACCAGTTGGAAAAGTATCATAGAATAACACACCAGACATCAATTACAGCTCTGTTTACAATTCTTGTATTTATTACCTCTCCAATTTTAACCTACATTCTTACTCGAAACTTGTCTTTAGATCAATTCGGGGCATATTCTTTATTTGCTGTAACAATTTCTTTTTTTAGTGTTGTCCTTGATTTAGGTCTTTCAGACTATGTTGTTGCAAAATTGTCAGGAGTATCTAGACGAAAATCATATATCAGAGACAACAGGTTTTTCACTATTTTGTTTTTCTTTGCAATTTATCTATTTATTGTTTTAGGTTTTGTTTTTTTCAGTAATATATCTGATTGGTTTCTAAATATTTTTGGACTAATAGAATATAGTAGAGAGTTTGTTTTTGTTATCTTAATAATTGTCTCTAATCTTTTGTTTAGGGTATTTAATTCTTATTTTCATGCAAAGCAAGAAGTGGGTTTTGCCTCATTTATGGGATTTGTTAACTTATCAAGTTGGGTTTATGTGCTAATATTTGTCTTGTTTTTTACAAAACTTAACCTCTTGCTTGTATTTTTTATATGGCTATTTGGTGTAATTATGAGTTTACTAATCATGCTAGTAAAAACAAGAAAGGAGATTAAAATAATGTTTAAACAAGTGCCCAGATTGCCTTTTTTTACAAAAGCCATCAAATATAGTCTTCCACTTATTGCTTTTCAGGTAGGAACCTGGCTTATCAGAGTAGGAGACAGATATGTTTTAAAATATTTTACAGATCTAAGTTCTGTTGGAATTTACAATTTTGGATATTCTCTTGTAAGCTTTGTTTTGGGACTTGCTAATGTTATTACTTTTGTTATTTATCCATATTATTCTGGGCATTGGAAACAAAAAGGAGTATACCAAAATATGACAATCAAGTATGTTTTAATGCTAGCATTACCTGCTTGTTTTGGACTATTTTTTATGCGAGAGCAATTTATCACATTAATTGCTGGTCAAAGCTATTTAAGCTCTTCTACAATCATGGCCATACTCATTTTATTTCCTATTTTTGGTGCATTAAATATCTTGTTTTATCAAACCCTTCTTATTAAGAATAAAACCTGGCAGGCAGGAATAACTTATCTTGGTGTTGGTATTTTAAATATTATTCTTAATGCAATATTTATCCCCACATATGGGATGGTTGGAGCAGCTATTGTTAATGTTTTAAGCTATATATTAATTTTCATAATAACTTGGAAACTATGCAAAAAGTGGCTGGAAATTGATTATGAATATATTGGTGGTGGTAAAATAATTATTGCATCTTTAGCAGTAGGATTAATTGCATTTATGATTAATCCAAAAACATTACTGCCAAAAATACTCACTGTCTTGCTTGCTGGTCTTGTTTATATTGTTTTGATATTTATCTTGAATATCTTGACAAGAGAAGAAATAAAGGTCTTAAAGCAGTTTTTCATTAGGTTTCTTAGATACTTAAACTAAATCTCACAAATCCAATGAAAAAAATAATGAAAAAAATTAGAGATAATAGTTATTATTATCTGCTGAATTCACAAGCTTTATATATTTTCATTATTTTCTTTATATAGAAGAATTATGAGGGATGAATCTAAAATTGAGGTATCTGTAGTTATGCCTACTCTTAATGAAGCTGGCAATATTACTAAGATGATAGATGATGTACAAGAAGTTTTTGAAGAGAATGATATTAAAGGCGAGATTGTGGTTGTTGATGATTACAGCGAAGATAGAACAGCAGATATAGCTAAAGGGCTAAACAGCAAATATAAAAACATAAAAGTAATTGTCAGAAATGTAAGAGATGGTGCTGGGGCAGCTCTTGTTGTAGGCTATCAAGCAGCAAGAGGTAAAGTAATAATCTCTATTGAAGCAGATTGTTCTTGTGATGTTTCAGATATTGTTAATCTTTTAGAAAAAATAAATCAAGGTTATGATGTAGTAGTTGCCTCAAGATATGCAAAAGGTGGAAAAAATACAAAAACAACTGCTAAACTAAGCAAATTTGCAAATATTATTATTTCTAAAATTACTGGCATTAAGATTCATGAATTTACAATTGCATACAGGGCTTTTACAAAAGAAGTATTTGAAAACCTTAACTTAGTTGAAAAAGATGGCAATGCTCTACTAGTTGAATTTTTATACAAAGCCCACCGGGCAGGTCATAAGATAGGAGAGATTCCAACTAGTTACTCTGCCTATAGAAAATATGGTCAAACAAAAAACGCAATTATTAAAGCAGGATTTAACACTTTTAAAGCATTAGGGAGGATTTATTTAACAGGAAAATGATAATCAGGACAAAATCGCCAATGAGAGTTAGTTTTGGAGGAGGAGGTACAGACGTAAGTCCTTTTTGTGATGATTATGGTGGCAGTGTTGTTAATGTAACTTTAAATAAGTATGCTTGGGCTACTTTGAAAACAAACACTCCAAAAGGAATTGAATTAATTTCAGATGATTATAGACAAAGACTAAGATTTGACTCAATTAATGATATGAAATATGATGGGAACCTTGACTTAATTAAATCAGTAATTTCAAAATTTAATGATATGAGCAGTAATTTTAGTGTTTTTTTAAGATCAGATGTTCCACCAAGATCTGGTTTAGGCTCCTCTGCTTCAGCATTTGTAGCTGTTATTGGTTTATTTAATCATCTAAAAAGACATAAAAGAGTGACTGATTATGATATTGCAGAACTAGCTTTTAAGCTTGAAAGAGAAGAGCTGAAAAATGCTGGAGGCAGGCAAGATCAATATGCAACTGTTTTTGGAGGTTTAAATCATATTGAATTCAAGGGATCTAATTTTGTCAGGGTTAATCCTTTAAAACTTGGCAAGCACCATATGCTTGAATTGGAAAAGCACTTAATTTTAGTTAATATTGGTAAAAGAAAGGAATCTGGAGATATTATTAAAGATCAAGTTGA
>JAANXH010000014.1 GCA_018263355.1 Candidatus Woesearchaeota archaeon | reverse complement strand
ACGCACTAAAGCTTTCAGCCACTCTGAAAGTTAGGAACGTAAGTGATATTATGCGGGGTATTCATCATCCCCATCAGAAAATCCCGCTTCTTGCGTGATTTTCAATAAACAGATGTATTTAATCTTTAAGATTGCGGATAAATATTTAAATAATACTAGAGATTATAGTTTTGCTATGGCAATAAATGCAAGACAAAAGCATAAACTAAAGAAGTTCATTAAAAACCTTGAAGATTATAGAGGAAGACATACAGAGCTTGTTTCAGTTTATATTCCTGCAGGTTATGATATTTATAAGATTCTTAGTCATCTTGCAGAAGAGCAGGGTACAGCTGCAAACATAAAAGATTCAACAACAAGAAAGAATGTTACTGATGCTTTAGAGCGAATGATCCAGCATTTGAGGTTGTTTAAGAAGACTCCCCCAAATGGTCTGGCTGTTTTTTCAGGTAATGTTTCCGAGCGCCAGGGCAAGCAAGATATTGATGTGTTTAGTATTGAACCTCCTATTCCGTTAAATACCAGAACTTATAGGTGTGACAAGGAGTTTGAACTTGATCTTCTAAGAAAGATGTTGGAGAGCAAGGATGTTTATGGTCTTGTTGTGATGGACAGAAGAGAGGGAAATGTGGCCTTGCTTAAAGGAAAAACAATTATTCAACTATCTAAGAAAAAGTCTAATGTGCCTGGAAAGACGCGTGCCGGGGGTCAGAGTGCGCAACGCTTTGCCCGACTTAGAGAAGGTGCTGCTAAACAATTTTATAAGAGACTTGGAGAGTTAATGAAAAATGAATTTTTACACAACCCAAATATTAAAGGCATTATTGTGGGAGGTCCAGGCCATACTAAGAATGATTTTGTTGATGGTAATTATATTACTAATGAGGTTAAGAAAAAAATTCTTGCAATCAAAGATGTTGCTTATACTGGTGAATCTGGTCTACATGAATTACTGGACAGAAGCCAGGATGTTTTAGCTAGCGAAGAGATTGCAGCTGAAAAAAAAATTATGAGAGAGTTTTTTGAACTGCTTGCAACTAAACCAAAAAAAGTTGCTTATGGTGAAACAGAGGTTATGAAAAATCTTAAGATTGGTGCTGTTGAAACTTTGCTTATATCTGAAGAATTTGATGATGATAAGCTGGATAAATTTGATAGGGTTGCGGGTGATTTTGGCTCAGACCTAGAGATTATTTCTACTGAAACTCGTGAAGGAGTACAACTAAAAGATTTGGGTATGATAGCTGCTATTTTAAGATATGAGACCTATAGTTAGAAATTTTTCAAACTTAATTATTGGATACCACAAACTAAATAAAACCTATTATTGTTCTTGTGTTTATGTTCGCGATTGAAGCTTTTAAGAGATTGTATCCTAGAAAAGAGCTAAAGTATGATTTTAAGGTGAAGTATTCTGGAAGGTTTAAAGGATATAATGCTAATGGCAGTAGAAAAGGCAATTATTTAGAGTTTAGGCTTAGTAAAAAATGGAGACCTGTTGATGATGAAATTAAGATAGGTCTAGTCCAGGAGCTTATGATTGGTCTGTTTAAGGAAAAGAAAAACACATATAATATGGATTTATATAATAAGTTTATACAGAATCTACATATTTCTGCTCCAAAAAATAATATTCATCCTATGCTCAAAAAACGGTTTAATATTGTTAATGATAAGTATTTTAATGGAATGCTAGAAATACCTAATCTAGTTTATGGCAAAACTGGAAAAAGAACTTTAGGACATTATAGTTTTTCTACTGATACTATTACAATTAGTAATAGATTAAATGATTTGGAGTTAATTGATTATGTGCTTTATCATGAGCTTTTGCATAAGAAACTCAAGTTTAAACACAAGAACGGCAGGAGTTATCACCATACTAGAGAGTTTAAGAATTGGGAAAAACGATTTGAGAATTACAAAGAAATTGAGAAAAGACTCAAGAGATGTTGAGATTCAAACTGGAAAACTAATCATGCAGAATATAAGTATAAAAAGTTTTATTAAGCAGATTAGTAATCTAATATTGAATGGATTCTGTAGAAAGTTTTATTTGGCTGAAGAAAAAGAGGTTGTTTAACAAATGTGTTAAATATTCAAAGGTCTTAAAACCTATTTTTACAGAGTGTATGGATGCTGTAAATACTGATGTTTTGATTATTGGAGATACTGGTTTTGAAAAAAAACAAATTGCTCCAATTTATGCAGGTGCATGTTTTCTTGCTGCAAGAAGTTTAAAGATAAATACCAGGCTAGTAATGCAAAAACCTAAGAAAAAAGGAGATTTTGCAAGCCAACAGGTTAAAAGTGCTATTAAGAATATCAGGCCAGGTTCTGCTCTGATTATGAGTGTCAGTGGCAGACTTGGAGCTTTGTTTGCATCTGGTAAGTCTTATAAAAGATTTTGTAAAGAAAGAAGATTAAGGTATGCAACTACTCCTTCACTTGGTTCTATGAAAACATCTAAGATTAACAGATTGATTAGTGCAATAACTGTTGATCAAAGAAAACTAAAGCATGACCACCAGAGATTAAAAAAACTAATAGACTATGGTAAGGTTATGCAGATTACAACCAAAGCTGGAACTAATATAAAGATAGGTATTTCTGGCTGCAGAGCTGTTGCTTCTGATGGATATTATCTTAAACATGGGCTTGGAGGAAATCTGCCTGCAGGTGAAGTTTTTGTTGCTCCAGCTAAAAAAAAGGTTGAGGGAAAGGTGGTGGTGGATGCTAGTTCTAGAAACAGGCATTCAACTGCTTTAATCCGACGAAAACCAATTACAATCACTATTAAAAATGGAGAAGTAGTAGATATTTCTGGTGGAAAGGCTGCAAAAATGCTTCAAGAAAGTATTGACTGGACTGAGAAAACTGCAAAATATGACTGGGGAATTCGAAGGATTGGAGAAATTGGTATTGGTCTAAATCCGAATGCTAAAATTTCTGGTTCAATGATTATTGATGAGAAAGTCAGGGGTACTGCTCATGTTGCTATTGGTTCTAATCACTGGTTTGGTGGCACAGTATATGCTGCAATTCATTTAGATCAAGTTTTTAAAAGGCCAAGAATTACAATAGATGGTAAACTAGTTAGGATTTAACATCTCAGATATATTTCCATTGATTTGACTAGTATTGTAGTCAATATCTCCCGGGTCAATTCCAAATCTGTTTGTTAATTCTTTAAGAGGAATTGGTTGGACAGGGTTTTCTGGGTTCATTATATATTCAGCACCCGAATCATCTTTCAATACTGGAAGATCTCCATTTTCTAAATCATTAACAAAATTTTCTCCTTCAGTAACAGTTTCATATTCAAGAGTTTCTTTTAGTGATTCAGGTATTCGAGTTGCTCCTCCAAATTCTTCACCAGTAACATAATGATCTCCTTGGGCTTCAATAACTTTTCCACCATCTTTAATATAGTCCTCTATCTGGCTTTCTAATCTTTCTATTCTTTCTGTAGGGCTTAATTCATAGGATCCTACTTCAAATGTATCTGCAATCCATTGTTCTTTCTTTGGATTGATTGGATCTGGAACATTGTATCCATATTTTTCAGTGACTTCTCTTGAAGCAAGAGGTGAATAAAACCTTGCTTCTGCCCAGAAACCCATTGGGTCCTTTATAAAATGACCATCTTGCTTAGTAGCTCCTTGAGGTAATCCTAATTCACCCATTGCAATCCAGTCATCTCTTTCAATACCTGCAAAAATAATCTGGAAATAACCTTTTCTTAATTTTTCACCAGCTTCTTTGGTTACTCCTCTCACCCACTGGGTGTGTTTATTTGGTTCAGATAAATCTATCTCATTTAGAGCATTTACTTTTGCAGTATAATCTATACCAAATATTGTGTTGATGAAGTGTCTTGCATGAGCACTGTCACTTGATATAGCATCATAATTAAACCCCATTTGTTCTAGTCTGCGAAGTAAGTTCTCCTCAATGTCTTCAATAATATTATCTCTTACAGTATTTGTAATTTCTTGACATTCCTCAAGGTAGTTTCTTGCAGAATCTGCCATTACTGATCCCAAATCTTCAGTTAAATGCCTAATATATTGGTCAAGAGCAGCAACATTTTTTCTTACTTGTAAATCTAGTTTTTTAGCAGTCTCTTGATCCATTGGAGAGCCAGATTTTCTAATAGATTCATAATCTAGATTCATTTTTCCTGCTGGTTTTTCTGGAAAAAATTTATCTCCAAACTGTTCTTTTAATTGCTCAATTTCTTGCCCAGCAATTATCTCTTGTCTCTCTTCTTTGAAAACTGGCTGCTTACCTTCACTTATATCATAGAACCCAAGCTGCAAAACAGCATTTTCTTGTGTAATCTCATACTGAACAACCTTTTCTAAAACTTGGTCGTCTGAAAACTGTGTAATCATGAAAGTAGGACTTGTATTGTGTGAATCAGCCAAAGAGCCACAGTTTACATTGAAAGTATCATATTTCTCAATCCAATTTACTTCTGTCTTATGTGAATGACCATTGAACAAAACTGGAAATTTGTATCCTTCTGAATTTTTAATTTGTTTTTCCTTAGCTTGGCCTAGTATGCTCTCTAGCTGCTGCTGAGCAATACCTCCCATCTGACCTTTTTTTACAGGATCAACATGTGTTAAAAGAATGCCAGAATTTTCCCATTCTTGAGAAATAGTTTCTTGCCATAATTCCATATTTCTTCTCGGATTATCTTGACTATCTGCAAAGGTATCAACAGGAGGCATCCCTGCTTGTGGACCTCCTCCTCCCATAATTGAAACATCAATTCCCCAAATTTGCTTTATTCCTGCAATAGCTCCGTCTTCAATTAATTCTGCGTATTGGGCAGGAGTGTGATTTCCAAAAGTTGTTTGTGAATCAATTCCTTTTTCCTTACCAAAATTTAAAACTGCTTTTGCCAGCTCAGCTGTTTTTTGTACTCGCTTTTCATAGGTTTTCTTAGCTTTTTTTCTATTATCAATAATTTCATTAAACTGTTCATCACTGTAAAGTCCTTTTTTAATGTCTTTAAATATGCCTTCAACTCTACCAGAAGCTATTGAGGTGGCTAATCCATTTTGTAATTGACTAAAGTGATTAGAATTTACAGTTGATTCTAAATCTTGCTCACCATAAAACATATCTCCTGCACATATATGTCCTTCTACTCCTAACTGTTTGCCTGCTAAAATAGCTAAAAGTGCGTTTTTCCAGGCTCCGTGCCAATCTGAAGTAAATAATATATCAGGCATAGTATTATAATTGATTTACAGGTATTTAAATCTTTCTATTTTTATCACTTAGAAGTGGTTAATCGTCTTCTTCTGAATCTTTTTTTTCTGGTTCTTTCTTTAACTCTTGATTAAGACTCTGATAAGGTACTGTGCCTGAAACTCCCAACGTTCTAACCAGTTCAGCAAGATTTCTTGGGTTTGCTTGGTCAAGATCAACCTTTGCAAGATCTTTTTTTGATAATCTATCTTTAAGAAGATATTTTTTTGCGTGTTCCAA
Source organism: Candidatus Woesearchaeota archaeon (assembly GCA_018263355.1). Taxonomy (GTDB): domain Archaea; phylum Nanobdellota; class Nanobdellia; order Woesearchaeales; family JAGVZT01; genus JAANXH01. Next base: position 18,748 of record JAANXH010000014.1, on the reverse strand, counting down.
AGTTTCAGGAGTAACATTCTCTGTAGCTACAATTGTATATTGGTCACGCGTTAATTGCTGGTCAGCATATCTTTCATTTTCAGCTAATACATTGAAAATATCCCAGCCATGTTGCCTAGCCATAATTTTCAGTTGTTCTCTGGCTACAGCGAGGTGATTTTGGTATATTAAATCCTTTACTTTAGGATCTTCGATTTTGTCAGTGTAAGGTGTCAGAATATGTTTGTCAAAGGTTTTAACAAAATCCTCTGCAAACTTCTCACGGTCTTCATCAACCTTATCCTCATCATATTTAAACTGCTGTCTAAGCTCAATTTTTGCAATATTTCTATTATCTTGGATTTCTTGTAGAAATGCTCTAGTCTCTTTTAAATGATCATCTATCTTTGATTCATATGCTTTATAAGAATCATCAGGTTTATCTGCCATATTTAATCTTTAGTTGTTTTTCTGATTATAAATCTTTTGATTTATCTCATTAATTATCTTTGCGCCTAATCTGATTGTTAAATTATTTATGTCCTTTTTTGGGTTTATTTCTACCAGATCCCAGGCCTTGATATTTTTTAACAATTTTAATCTTTGGATAAAATAGAGCAGTTCGCGGCTTGAAAGCCCTCCTGGCTCAATATAACCTGTTCCTGGTGCAAATGCTGGATCTACTGCATCAATATCTATTGATACATAGCATGCCCCAAATGACCTTGCAGCAGACATTACTACATCACAAACATCTTCTTTGCCCATGTTAGTAATATTTTTCATTGGAAAATTTTTTATTTTATTGTTTTTTAGATACCAGTATTCTTTTTTGTCCCATGCTCTAAGACCAATAACAATAACGTTTTGGGGTTTTACAAGTTTTTCTTCAATTAGTACTTTTAGATAATCTTCATGTGTTGGAGGCTTGAAATTGTTGACACAATCTGGATGAGCATCAAAAATAACAATTCCAGGATTATTAAATTTTTTAGAAAATGCCTTAAAACAGGGATAAGTTATGGAATGGTCTCCACCAATAATTAAAGGTTTTTGATCATTTTGCATCATGTATTCATAGATTGTTTTGTTGTTTTGCTCTGGATCATTTCCTGTCTGTATTTTGCCTATTAAATATGTTTTTTTATTACCTCGCTCGTTTGCACCCATTTTTTCTAGTTCATTAATCAGTTTATCTGGTGCTAGCTGTGTACCTTGTGTTTTTCCAAGTGCGTTTTTTGCTGGTATTTTAATAAGTTTCATTCTTATAGAAAATTATTGTCCACATAAGAATTTTTCTGTACTATGGTAACATTATTTTAAGAATTAATTGCTTTCTCCAATGCATTTAATTGCCATTCATAATCAAACTCTAGTCCTGTGCTTGGATCTTTTACAAAAACAAATTCGATTTTCAGACCAAAAAGGCTCTCTATTGCTTGGTTTATTTCTTGTTCTAAATTTTTACACACCAAATCTGATGCACCATAAAACCCTTTTGAATAAAGCGCAAACCCTGCTATCACCTTCAGGAATGTTTTTACAGTATTTACCCCTCCGATTTCTAGCACTGTTTTGCCAGCACCTATAACATCAGAGATACTGTCCCGACTTATTCTTCTTATGCTCATAATATCTTCAAAGATTTTTCTGCCTTTCTCTGTTAATGCATCTAATTTTAACAAATACACATCTGAATGCATGTATGTTTCTTGTTTTCCAGGAAAAGGGATGGAATCGTGTTGATATATGCTTTGCAGTGACTCAAGGTTAGAGCTTGGAATCATACCAACAAAAACATCTGCATCTTTACCTTCACATTCCTCAAGATATGATTCTATTCCTTTTGTTGTTAGCAAAGGCAGGTCTCCCATAACAGCCAAGATATGACTATTTTCTGTAATATATCCTGAGTCTTTTGCATGTTTAACTGCACTGTCTAAATTATTCAGCCTGCCTCCTTGTGCTCTTATTTTTATTAATTTGTTTCTTGTTACTGGTTTGTATTGGGATAAGTAGGGCTGGGGTCCAATAAGGTATAATGCTCTACAGTCTAGCCCATCCACAGCCTGCAAGATTGTATCACCAATTATTTTCCCATTAAAATCCATAAAAAACTTAGAAGGTGCGCCAATCTCTCCTCCAAAAACTGATGGGTCCTTATCTTTACCTGCTAGCACCACTGCAACCGAATCCTGAAACAATGACATAGTTATTCCCTTGCCATTAGAAACCACATACAATATATATCAATTTGGATTGTTTAACAAAAACTTATATAAATCCCAATTATTCTGAACATGTTATGAAACAAGTTATTGTTGTTAGGTCTGATTTAAAACTACCAAAAGGAAAGCTGGCAGCACAGGTTGCACATGCTAGTGTTGATGCTGCATTAAATGCTAATATGCTGAAAGTACATGAGTGGAGACGAAAAGGGGCAAAAAAGATTGTATTAAAGATTAAAGGCAAAGATGAGCTTTTGGAATTGGCTGAAGATGCTGCTAAAGAAAAGCTTAATACTGCTATTATCAGAGATGCAGGAAAAACAGTTGTTAAACCTGGAACTATTACGTGCATTGCTATTGGTCCTGATAAAGAAGAAAAAATTGATAAAATAACTGAAAAATTAAAACCACTATGAAAAAATACTGGTTATACGGCCTTGTCTTGTTATTTTTAGATCAAATTACCAAGTTCTTTGCCCGCACTATGACAAAGGGGCAGTCTATTCCAATAATAAAAAATATTTTTCATATTACATATGTTCAAAATAGAGGAGGTTTATTTGGAATGTTTCAAGGTTCTGTAATGATAATTGCCTTGCTGTCAGTAATTATGATGGGATTATTGATTTACAACTGGGATGAACTTGCCAAAGACAAGGTATCAAAAATATTAATGATAATAATTATGACTGGTATAATCGGAAACTTAATTGACAGGTTTTTTTTAGGATATGTAACAGATTTTATTGATTTTCGAATCTGGCCTGTGTTTAATTTTGCTGATAGTTATCTGACTGTTAGTTCTTTGGCTCTTGTAGTAAAAGAAATTTCTTGGAAAAAATAATTCTTTGGTTTACAAAAAGATATGCTAGTTTACTTTTTAGTATAATAAATTCTTTTATGACTACTATTTAGTAGTTAAAAAATCGAAAGATTTATATGCATACCTTACTACATATAAATTATGGTAAACAGATTATATCTTGGAAAAGTAGGTAGTAAACCTAATTCCATTGACAACCATATTAGTAAACACGATCTAAATTGTGATAGGAAACAGTACTTAACAATAGGATATTCTATTTCCCAAGGTGAACAAGGAGTCCATACTGGAACATATAAAGATAGAAAATATACAGTGGTAGTTGAAGGTAAAGTATGTGAACCACACCCAGATGACGAAAGAAGGACACAGGTTTATGGTCTTTTAAGAAGTGTAAGAAGGGGCAACTAATCATAAAATTCTTTTCTTAAATTAATTAAGAAATTGTTTACTTTTCTAAAGTCAGGTTCATCCTTCAAGCAGGATTTTAATTTGGTGGATTCCATTCTTTTTTTTAGTTCAGTAAGTACTAATTGGATTTGTTTCATATGTTCGGGAATTGAATTAAATTCAGTACCTAGTCTATGGTTTTCTGCTAACTCATGAATTATATCATAACCAAAATGATCATTTAAAGTATGAATATTCGAACAGAGTTTCCCATTTTCGAATAATTGAATCCCTGTCATATAGATTCTAAGTGCATATAACAAGTACTTTTGATTTTCTCTATTACCTTGATCCCACATATTTTCAGCAAAATAGTAATAATGATCCCACATTTTACTTGTAACTAACTCTTCTAAAACAAACTTCTTCAGTCTTTTACCTGCATCAGTTTGAGTAACTTCTAGATCTGAATTAGCCCAATCTAATCTACTTACATTTCCTTTATACAACAAACTCAAATATTTTTCAACCTCATCGTAAGCAATATCAATATATCTTGATTTACCCATAAATACAAAATTATCACTAGCTTTTGGATCTGAAAGACCGAGTATATGTTCTGATGGAGCAATATATACTCCTCTGATATCCAAATCAGGATTGCACCCAGGAAATCCGTAAAGATGTGAACCAGAAATCGATGAAAATAATAATCCCCCATATAATTGCATTTGGGATTGCGCCTGGATGTAATCAGGATTATCTGGTAGGACATCAAGCATATTAGTCATATCGTGCATAATTTTTTCCCTCAAAAAAAGCTCTTTATTTACATCTATGTTTTCTATGGCCTTGTTTTCTTGCTTCTCTACCAGAATTAAACCAGACTCTGTTCTTTTTGTGTATTTTCCCAGCCCATTCACATTTAGGATCATGATATAAAGCTGAATTTTTTGATGCTATAAACTTTCCTGGTGAATATGTTTTTTTAACATCTCTCACACCAGGTAAACATGAATGTGGTCTGTAACCTGCGTTTTCTGCTGAAGTTTTTGATTGAAAATATATTTTGTTTTTATTTTTTATATTGTCTGCCCACTCACATCCATCCTTATGGTACACTTCTGTGTAAGGTGAAGCTACATAATCTCCCTCAGGCACCTGCTCGTCTTCAGGAGGTCTGTTTACACATTCGTGTTTTCTAAGTCCTGCTTTTCTTGCTTGTTTTTTACTGTCAAAAAACACTTTGTTTTCTTTATGAATATTGTCTGCCCACATACATTCAAGTCTGTGGTATATTTCTGAGTTTTGTGATGCCACAAATCTATTTTTTGGATATTCAACAACAACTTCTGGCTCATCTAAATGCAAATCATCAATCTCTTTGTTTATTTCTGGCTTTCTCTTCATTACTTTAACTTCTTTAACGGGTCTAGGCTCGGATTTTGATAAACACAATAACATTCCAAACAAAGAAATTAAAACACCTATTCCTGTAAGTAGGCTTGCACCAAATACTATTATTAAATAAAACAAATTTAAAAGATGCGCTGCATTAGCTAGAAAGTTTAGTTTCCAAAATCCTTTTTTACCAACAACAAAAAGCATTACAAATAACATTACTAAAAATAGGGATATAATAACCAATTCAGGGGTTAAAATAGTGTTGTTAATCAAAACTAGAATTTCTAAAACTGTCACCAAAGTTACCAACAGTATTGAAAATAGGTGTTTCATAACAGTAGTAAACGATAATGACTATATAAAGGTTTTCATTATAAAGTAGTCAAAACTCGTCTGTGTCTTGTAATTTCTTTAAATAACCCTTTTTTTTAAGATAATTTACTTGAGAAGGTTTGTATTTAAACACTACATCTCCTTTTTCATCTCCACCTAGTTCCCATGGCTCTATTAAGACTATGTTGTCTGGTCTGACCCACAGTCTTCTTTTTAGTCTACCTGGAATCCTACAGAGTCTTGTTTTACCGTCCAAACAACGTACACTCATTCTTGAACCACCATGTCTTTGCAGAACAATTCCAATTACTTGCTTTCCTCTAGGCAGTCTTACTCTTCTGATTTCTCTTTGAATTCTTTCTTTTTCTTCTTGTGCTTTCTTTTTACGACTCATTAGTTATGTGTAGTGGGTAAAATCTATTTAAGTGTTTTGGTGCTGTTAGAATAGGATTTTGTAAATCATTAACAAAACAAACTTTTTAAACTCCAAAAGTTTTGCAGTTTATATGTTAAATAACCAGAATCTTGAAGAGCACAAAAAGACTCTTAAAAACCAACACTATGGTCTTATAGGTAATCATAGTGGGGTCAAGATATGCAGCTGGACAAAAAAATCAATTAAAGATGAGGGTTTTTGTTATAAGCAAAAGTTTTATGGTATCAGAAGTCATCTTTGCTGCCAAATGAGCCCTTCTGTGGGTTTTTGCTGCAATAATTGTATTCATTGCTGGAGAACTCTTGGTTCTTATAAAGAGTTCAACCCAGATGATCCAAAAGAGATTATCAAAGGTTGTGTAACAGAACAAAGAAGATTACTTAGCGGGCTGAAAGGATATGAAGGCTGTAATCTTAAAAAATTCAAAGCAGCCCAGAATCCTGAGCATTTTGCAATATCTCTCTCTGGAGAGCCAACTATGTATCCCAAGCTAAATGCTTTGATAAGATTACTGCATAAGAAAAACAAAACAACTTTTTTGGTAAGTAATGGTATGTTTCCGGATATTATTGAAAATCTTGCGATGCCAACCCAATTTTATCTGTCTTTGAATACTCCAAATAAGAGATTATTCCAGCCAGTGCATAACTCTAATCTGAAACATGGATGGGAAAGATTAAACCAATCTTTAGAAATTATAAGAGATATGAAAACCAGGACTACAATAAGAGCCACAATGATTAAAGGAGTTAATATGATTGAGCCTGAGAATTGGGCAAAATTAATTGAAAAAGCAAGTCCAATGTTTGTGGAAGTCAAAAGCTATATGTTTATTGGCTCTTCCAGACAGAGATTAAAATTAGATAACATGCCATACCATAAAGAGATTATTGAGTTTGCTAACAAAATTTCTAAATATTCGTCTTATAAGATTATTGATGATAAACCCAAAAGCCGTGTTGTGCTAATGATGAAAAAAGACAGAGAAGATAGAATTATGGAGTTCTAAACTTTACCCCTTGCAAATAATCAAAATAGGAAAATTTATTTAGCGGGTCTTTTTTCTCATGATTAATAGATTTTTGGAGGTAAAGAAAATGAATGATCAAATGACTGTTAAAGATTGTTATAATGCACTTACTGGGCTTGGATTTGAAGTTAAAGATGAACACATGAATTTACCAATGGGAGAAAAATTTCCATTAGAAGTCTTATTAAGATTAGAAAAAACAGATGATTATACACTGTGCGATCCTGAGACTGAAATAAATTATATGGCAAATTGTGGCTACGACACATTTGGAGGTAGATTTAATCCAAACATTTATGAGGTTGCAGCAGAGAGCTATGTTAATCCACAGATGCACACGTAGAATTAGAAGAGGGAGAGGGTTTACTAAACCCTATCTTTTTCGTTATTTACAGATTTCAAAAGGAGATTTGATTTTAGCTACAGACATTATTACTTTATATGCTGCTGATGAATGTTACAAGATATCCTGCTGCAAAATCAATTATGACCTACTACATTTTCTAAAAAACTCTGTCGTGCCAAAACTAGCATATTTTAAACCTTTCTTTTAAGAAAGGTAATTTGAATTTCAAAAATAGAAAGCTTTATATATGTAAATTAGGAGATATTTATTGAGAATTTCAAAAAACCCAACAAAATTCTCAGAGAAAACTTTGAAATCATGATATAATGGAGTTTCAAAATATCATTTTCAAGATTAAATCTGTATTTCAAAGTTATCTATTAAAAAAGAGGTTAAAATGGCACAAGGAGATTATGATTTACTACCACACCAGGATATTAAGAGACTTAGAAAACAAATAAAGGAATTAAAGTCACAAGCTGGTAAAGATACAGTTAAACCAGACTCATTACAAAACTCAATAAATAATTTGAATGATTCTATTAATGCTCTTATTATGATTTTCAAAGAGGCAAGCAAGAATATTAAGAGTGGTACAGGCAATACAACTCATGAGCATTTGGGTGACATGAACTCACATCTTGTTAATCTAAATGAACAAATGGAGCAGTTATTAAAACATAATGAAGAGATTGCTAAGGGTATTTTGGTTATGGCTAACTTGATTAAGGAGAATCAAACTGGAGCTAATCTAAGACCTAGGGCAAGACCTGCAAATAATAACCGTCCAAGACCTGTACCAAGGGTGCCAAGACCACCACAAAAGAATCAAAGAGTTCCTTTGCCGTCTTTTGAAGACGAGAGTATTTGAGGTTATCAAATTGTTGGATTCTGGACTTGATTACAATATAGCAGAAAACCTACTTATCAGTCTAGCTTTAGCTGCAAAAAAAGTTAAAATCCCTAAAAAACAAAAACCTAAGTTTTTCTATGTGGCAAGTAAAAAATCTGATAAACTTCATATTCCTGAATGTGTGTGGGCTGGTAAAATCAAGAAAAAGAATGCTGTCTGGTTTAAGACTAAAACTGAAGCTGAGTCTATTGGTTATCAAATGCATGACTGTATTTTAGTTCATCCTGTTACAAATAAAACACAGAGAGTTTCAGAAAGAAAAAAAGAAGTGAAAGAAATCCAGAAAATGATAGAGAATCTGGAAAAGTTAATTAAAAAAACAAAATCCCAAGGAGATTATGACCGCAAGAAACTTGAGATGATTGAAGTTAGATTAAATATAAATAAATCAAAAATTGCGAAAATCTTACCTCAGAGAGGTAAAATCTCGCAGAAATAAATATTTTTATAGGTCTTTTGCCATTAGAGTTTTCCTGTTATTAGCTTTTGCTCTTGCAACTGCTCTTTTAACAAGTCTTCTCACTTCAGCATCTAGTGCTTCTGCAAAATCTCCAGAAACATTTAGACCTTGAACTGCATCTTTAATCTTTGATTTAACAACCAATAGATCTGCCATTTATACCACCTCACATTATTTAATGACTAAATTAAAGACATATTGCTGTATTTTTAAATCTTTTGGCTCTCATTTATAAAGAAACATTTATTAAGGGCTTTAAAGTTGCATTAAACAGGAGGTTAAAGTGTTAGGCGAAATTACAGAATGGATTCTCACTACTATCAGGTCATACGGTGTTTTTGGAGTATTTATTGGTGTTTTGATTGAGGCAATTATTGCCCCTATTCCATCACCTATAATTGTAATGACAGCAGGACTTGTATTAATTGAACCTGGACTTGCACTAAGTACAGGATTATGGAAAATTTTTTGGATAGTAACAATTCCTGCTTCTATTGGGCAAACAATTGGGAACTATGTTGTTTATGGTATTGCACATTGGGGAGGCAAACCTTTGATTAAAAAATACAAAAAATGGCTTGGGTTTTCATGGAGAGATGTCATAAAGCTGAAAAGAAAATTTGGAAAAAATCAAAGCTGGTCTTTGTTTATCCTAAGAGCTATTCCAGTTATGCCCCTAAGCATTATTTCTGGTTGTGCAGGTCTTATTAAGATTGATTGGAAAAAGTATGGACTTTTTAGTTTTCTTGGATTAATTCCTAGGAATTTTGTTTTAGCATTTATTGGGTGGAGGCTAAGCAATGTTTATGTTAAAATAGCAGATAAGTTTGACAATATTGAAACTCTAATTTCACTTACCTTGGTTGGTGGATTTCTATTGTTAATCTTAGTTAAAAGATTTAAACTTATTGACAAAATTGAAAAGATGATGCTTAGATGAATCTAAATAAACTCGAGATTAAAAGACAGCTTTTGCATATCTGCATAGGTACTATAACTCTTTTTTTGATTGTTATTGGTCTGCTAAATGCCTGGCATATTTTATTTATTATTGTTTTTAGTTCTGTGCTTTCTGTTTTAAGTAAAAAAATTAAAGTTCCTGTAGTATCTTGGTTTTTAGATAATTTTGAAAGAGAAAAAGATAAAAAGCGCTTTCCAGGTAAGGGTTTTATTGCATTTTTTATGGGAACCTTACTTTCAATTAAATTGTTTGAACCTAGTATTGCATATGCCTCTATTATGGTTTTAACTTTAGGAGATACTGTTTCTCATCTTATTGGAAAACACGTTGGGCAGATAAAAAATCCACTTAATGGTTTTAAGTCTATTGAAGGTAGTGTTGCAGGTGCTATTTCTGGGTTTATTGGAGCTAGTTTCTTTGTTAGTCCAAGTCTTGCAGCTGCTGGTGCTTTTGGTGCTATGTTTGTTGAAGCTATTCAGATAAGGATGAATGAAGAGATTGTTGATGATAATATTGTGGTCCCTTTGGTTTGTGGTGCGTGTATTATGATTGCAAGAGCTATGGGTGTTAGCTGAAAACTTACAAGATAGAATTATTTTACAAGGTACATTTTGTTTTTGATTAAAACTACTTTTACATTTTGATTAAGATTAAGATCTATTGGATTTTCAATTTTTGTTGATTGGTAAGTATTAGGATGAAGTGCTTCTAGCTCTGGATGGGTTTTTGTTATTTTTGTTTTATAGATTTTGAGTTTTTTAATCTCTCCAGTCTTACTGGTTATTTTACCTGTCACAATGCTTTTTATAGTAAGAGGGTTAAATTCCAATATTTTGTATGGTTTTTTATCAACCCTTACGATATCTCCAACTTTATAATCAGGCATTTTTGCGAGTATTGTTAATCTGCGTACTTCTTTTCCAGTATGCCTGTCTCTTGTATGAAGTCTAGTTGTATATTTTGTTTCTGCACCCATGTTTTCTAGTTGTTTTGCTATTGCCCGGGCTTGTTTTGTGGAAGCTAGATAAATATCAAAACCATTTTTTGTTTCTTTAATTTTGTTTGGGTCTTTGATTATATTGAGCACTGATTTATCTGTATTCCTTATCTGGACTTTTGCCTCAAAATAATCAGTTTTGTGTTTTTTGCAATAGTTACACTCAGAATACTCAAGCTCTAATGGAAGAATATATTCATCTTCAAGATTATCATACTCATTAGTATGCCCTTTGATAATTACTTCAACTTCTCCTTTTACATCTTTTCCAGGCTTGTGTTTTGCCAGTAAAGGAGTTGTTGCAACTGAATCGATCTGATATTTGTTATTTAAGATTATTTTTTGCTTTACTAACTTATTTACTGCCTCTTTAAAAGGAATATCTTCCCATTTGTGGGTTTTTTTAACCTTTCCACAGCTGCATTTTATAATTTTCAAGGGTTTAAACTTTTCTAGGATTGGATTGTCTTTTAGATAACATTTTTTACAATATATCTTATGGTCTCCTTGTTTTCCACACAAAATGCATTTTCCCATAATGCTTGTCAATAAGGTGAGAATTAAAAAAGTTGTGGTTTTATTGCTGTGTGATTTTAGGGTTAAGTCAACAACTCAGTGTTAGCTCCATTAATGCCTGGTTGAAGTGAAGGAGACAACCATCTTTTTAAGAGTCATTAGGGAACAGTTTGCCTTCTGTCAAATGCTATTCCAAAAGTTTAGACTTCTACTTTGATCAGTTCTGAGAGCATTTGACTACTGAATGGAATTGGTTGGTGAACCACTGGTGCTTGCAAGGAACTTGTAAGTTTTGTGCGAAACAAAGTGAAGTGATTCAAAGCACACCAATGGAATGATTGTATCAAATTAAACTCCATACAATATGAATAATGGTTTAGCAAACTGATGACTGAACCGGTATTATGGGGCTAACATTAAGTTAACTTTGCCTGGTTTTATTGTTAGATGTAGTTAGATGGGGTAGGCCGGTTCGCTCGGCTGTTTGTTAGAATATGTACAAAGATAATCCAAGTTCTAATTGGATTAGACAAACAGTTCTGCTCTGAACTTATCATGATACTGGCTTCACTCACTAAATTATGGCCAAACCCAATCTAAATCTTTTAGCAATATTTTTAAATCAGGCCTGAGTCCATTATGATATGGGTATTGATATATTGAGTTTCAGAGGTAATCCAAACATAGGATTGTTTACATATTGTAATGATAAATTCTGTTTAGTAGGTAACTCTGTTAGAGAGGATAATGTTGAGAAATTAAAAAAGAATCTTGAAGTTGATGTACATCAGATAAGGCTTGCAGGAACAGACCTGGTTGGAGTGTTTGCTGCTGGTAATAATAATTGTCTATTGGTTCCAGATATTGTTTTTGAGCAAGAACTTAAAGTTTTAGATAAACTTGATATTAATTACAAGATTATTAATACAAAACTTACAGCTCTTGGAAATAATATCTTATGCAATGAGCATGGAGCTATTATTAATAGTGATTTTGAAGATAGTGCTGCTCAGCAGATAGAAGAGGCACTACAGGTCAGAGTTAAAAAAGCAGATATAGCAAGTCTAAATATTGTTGGTGCTTTGTGTGTTTGCAGGGAGAAAAAAGGGCTTGTAAGTATTAATGCAAGTAAAAATGAGATTCAGTTTATTTATGAATTTTTAGGTTTCAACTGCACACCTACCACAATCAGCAGAGGCACACCCTATCTTAAATCAGGTATTATTAATAATTCTAAAGGTATGCTTATCTCAGAGCTTAGTACTGGTGTTGAGATTTCACAGGCTGATACTGGATTAGGATATAATGAACTTTAATTTATGCAGCTAAAACCACAGCAAAATGGTTTGTTTTTTGTTCCAAAACTTTTAAATATGTTCTAAGGTTCCACTTGCTTATGCAGAAAAAGCAGATTAGGAAAAAAAAGCAAAAACAGGAAAAAACCAAGAGTTTAAGTTTTGAGAAACGTATTGAGCAGATATATGATAAAGAGTACAAGCATTTGGTTATTATTCCTACAATTATTGCTTTGATTGCTTTTGGTTTAATACTTGCCCAGTATTTTCAGACAGGAGATTTTGTGCATAAAGGTATTAGTCTAAAAGGTGGAACAACTTTAAAGATTCATACAGATAAGGAGATTAATGTAGAACAGCTTGAAAAACAGCTTGAAAAAACTTATCCTGGAGAGGAATTTTCTGTCAGAGTTATTAGAAATCAGGAAATTGTTGAGGAAATTGAGATTGGAACAAGTCTTCAAAGTGAAAAAGTTTTAGATGTTATTTCTATTATTGAAGGTTTTACTGGAGAGATTGGTGAGAAAGACTACAGTGTTGAAACTATTGGAAGTTCTTTAAGTGAGAGCTTTTTTAAAGAGATTCTAAAAGTCTTATTGCTCGCTTTTGTTTTGATGGCAGCTGTAGTATTTATTTATTTTAAGTCTTTTATTCCTTCAGTATCTGCAGTATTGGCTGCTTTTTTTAATATTATTATCACTCTTGCAATAATTAATATGACTGGAGTAAAAATTAGTTCGGCAGGGATTGCTGCATTTCTTATGCTGATTGGTTATTCTATTGATACAGATACTATGCTTACTGCAAGAGTATTGAAAAGAGATGCTGATACAAGTGTTTTTCAAGCAATAAAAAGTGCTTTTAAAACAGGTATGACTATGAGTGCTGCTGGACTGGGCGCAACTTTAACAGCTTACTTTTTTTCCACATCAGCAGTTATAAAACAAATTATGATTATTTTAGTAATTGGATTGCTTGTGGATATGATGACTACCTGGGTTCAAAACGCAGGACTATTAAGATGGTATATTGAACATGAAAAAAATTAAACAGATACTAAAAAACACCAGAGTAATTATTCTAATCTTCTTTATAGTAGCTGCTTTTTTTATGATTCGACCACAATTTGATGCTACTGGAGTTGCAATTAGAAATGTTGCAAGAAATAGTACTGCAGAAAGAGCTGGATTTAGCAGCCCAAAAGCAACTATTGCACCTACAAAAAGAGAGCGAATTACTGAAATTAATTCAATCCCGATTATTGATATTGATGATTATTATGATGTTTTAAGAGCTATTCCTGCTAATAGAACAGTTCAGATTACTACAGACAAAGGAGTTTACAGAGTTATTTCTGGAAATAGTTCAGAGGATATTGGACTTAGTGTTTATAATGCACCTAAAACAAACATCAGGTTAGGCCTTGACCTTCAGGGAGGAACAAGAGTTTTACTGCAGCCTGAAGAAAAACTAAGTTCTGATCAAGTTACAGGTCTTATTGAAAATATGAAGCAGCGTTTGAATGTTTATGGGCTGAGCGATATAGTGGTAAGATCCACTAATGACCTGAGTGGTAATCAGTTTATTCTTGTTGAAATTGCTGGTGCAAATGAGCAAGAGGTAAAAGAGCTTTTGGCTAAACAAGGTAAATTTGAAGCAAAGATAGGAAATGAAACTGTGTTTAAAGGTGGCCAAGATATAACCTATGTTTGTAGAACTGCAGATTGCTCAGGTATTGATAGAAGAAGAGGATGTCAGGCTATCCAGGAAGGGCAGATGTGTAGGTTTATGTTCTCAATCACACTTACTCCAGAGTCTGCACAAAGGCAGGCTGAGATTACCAAAAATTTGAGTATTGTGACTAATCAAGACCGAACTTATCTTAATGAGACTTTAGATCTTTATCTTGATGACTCTTTTGTTGATAGCCTAAGTATAGGTTCAGACCTAAAGGGAAAAGCTGCAACAGAGATTGCAATTTCTGGTGTTGGTGTTGGAAGTGATAGAGGTAGTGCTGTTACTAATTCACTTGCAAATATGAAAAAGCTTCAGACAATACTTGTTACTGGAAGCTTACCTGTTAAATTAGATATTGTTAGAACTGACACAATTAGTCCTGCATTAGGTAGAGAATTTACTCAAAACGCATTATTTGTTGGAGCATTAGCTATTATTGCTGTTGCTTTGGTTGTTTTAATTAGATATAGAAAAATAGCAATAGTACTTCCTATTTTGTTAATTACCTGGCTTGAAATATTTTTATTAATTGCTTTTGCTGCATGGATAGGTTGGAATATTGATGTTGCTTCTATTGCAGGAATTATTATTTCTATTGGAACTGGTCTTGATGACCAGATTGTGATCACTGATGAAACTTTAAAGGGAAAAGATGAAAAAGAGCATTCCTGGAAAGACAAGTTAAAAAAAGCGTTTTTTATTGTTTTTGCAGCTTATTTTACAACTGTTGGCTCAATGGTTCCTTTACTTTTTGCTGGTGCAGGATTGTTAAAAGGTTTTGCAATCACAACAATTATTGGATTAACATTAGGAGTTTTAGTTACCAGACCGGCATATGCTAATATTATCCAAATATTGCTAAAGGACTGAGAATCTTAATTTGTTATTAGACTTGGTGTCAACTTTCTTTTAATATTTTTGTCAAATAATGATCTTAGTTTGTAAAGAAGAATTTGTTTATTATCTGGTTGGCACAAAACATAGATCTTTGAGTCTTGGTTTAACATGGAAAAAGTGAATCTTCTTTTATCAATTGGTCTGACTGCATTGTTCAGGTAAGGTGTTGAGGATATCCCATATTTCCAATTATCTGGTGCACTTGATTTCCACAGTCTCCTGGTGAATTCATCCTCAATTTCAGAAAAACAAAACTCATAATAACTTTCTCCATTTACAATGTTTTCTAATCTTTTTGGAAAATATTCCTGAAAAGTTTGATAATACTTCACTTGAGCCATAAGCATCTCTGGGCACTGTCCAAACAATGAACCATTAAGTGTTATTTTTTCTGCATAAGCTAATTCTCTTATAATATCTAAGTATTCACATCTCAAATAACCTGAACAGGATCTCCCAATTTTATTGTCTTGCTTATCTACCTTTAAGAACCACTCTCCAGGAATTTTTCTTACTTGAGATTTAGAAGATAAAACTAACTCTTGACTGCTATCAAAAGGAGAAGTTACAATAATTTTTTCTCCATTACTCCCACCAATCCTACGAGATAATGAATTAAAATACTTGTTCTTCATTTCTATTGTTCCAGGAAATCCTGGTTGATCAGGAAAACTTGGATGAACATATATATCATAGCTAGTCATAGAAAACGGGAATCCAAATGTAAATAAAAATTCTTCTAAAGAAAGATTAATATTAGCCGGACTAATTATTAGTTTATGGTTATTAAAAATTTAATTCCAAAAGGGCTAAAAAAAGATGCTTTAAAGTATTTGTTTGTTGCGATTGGTGTTTTTTTGTTATTATTAGTGTTTTTAAAGTTTAAGTCTGTGTTTTTAACTATTTTTTTAGTAATCTTAGGAATAGTTTCTGTCTTATGGAAAAGGTTTATTCGTGTTTCATTAGGTTTTGAATTGATTACTTTTGTTACTATTGTTTTGTGTTTTGGGATTAATCCAGTTTTTGCTTTTTTTGCTGCAACAATTATGGTTATAGTAGGCTCTTTTATTTCTGGGAGAGTTTGCATCCCTATGTTTGTAAAGATTGGAGCTTATGGTGTTGTTTGTCTTGTTTCTGCACTATTTTTAGGTTCAAATATTGTTGTTAGGGGAATTGTGCTTGCTTTGATTAATAATCTGGTTTTGCACTTTTGTTATATTTTTGTTTTTGGTTTTAGTCCTGCAAACAGTGCTTTGGATTTTGCACTGAATATGATGCTTAATTTTTTCTTGTTTACTAGGTTTGGGCAAATAGTTGGATTGTTTTGAGAATCTTTCAGAAAAATATTAATCTAAAGAAGATATACATTGTCAATGTCTTTTTCTGTAATATCCATCACTACTTGACCAACAGAGTATCCTGGCCCTGTTGACATTGGATTTTTTTCTAGGGATTGAGTTGCTGGAATAAACTCTCCACTAAAGAAAACCCCATCCCATATGTGTAGAGTTTCAGAAGTTTTTCTGAATTTTATTTCTGCTGTTGCTTGATAATGATTACCCTCAACCAATAATACTGTTGCTCCCTTATGAATCTCATCCAAAGACTCAATAGGTTCTAATCCATCAGTATAAAAACCCTGTATTTTGTCATTAACACTCATTATTTTTTAGATTACATTTACACATATAATTCTTTTGGTTAGTTTTTAAATAAATCTTGGAGATTATATTCAGAAATATTTTATATTTTACTGTATTTCCTATTTGTATGAGAGACATATTATTTCTTGAGGATAATAAAGACCAGATTAGATATCTAAATTCAATACTCCCAAGATATTTAGAAAAAAATCAATATCTTATTTTAGAAAATTCACAAGAACTTGAAGAGTGGTTAGCAGAGGGTAATAAAGCAAAAATGTATATATTAGATGATAAAGTTCCCCATAAACCTGATGCTTTACCAGGATATCTATTCACTGTACATTATGATCTAATATCTGAAACTCATCCTGATGCACAAGTTTTTTATGCAGGAAGCTCTCCTCGAATTAGTATTTATGATTTCTGTGAAGAAAATGGAATCTGTATGATTACTGGGGATGAAGGTCTAGAAACAGTACTAAGTAGACTTGACAATTAAATTTTCTGTGTAAGATAAACCGTTAGATTTATATAGGAGTGGTTATTTACTTTTAATACTGATTTTAATAAAAAGATTGAGAAAAACATAGGGGGAATGATAAAAATGACAAACCAAGTACAACCAATATTTATTTTACCAGAAGGTTCACAAAGAACTACTGGAAAAAACGCACAAAGAACAAATATTATGGCAGCTCAGGTGGTTGCTGAAACAGTTAGAACAACTTTAGGACCAAAAGGTATGGATAAAATGCTTGTTGATTCTTTAGGAGATGTTGTTGTAACAAATGATGGAGTAACGATTCTAGAAGAGATGAGTATTGAGCATCCTTCTGCAAAGATGATTGTTGAAGTAGCAAAAACTCAGGAAGATGAAGTTGGAGATGGTACTACTACTGCTGTTGTTTTAGCAGGAGAGCTTTTGAAAAGAGCAGAGAATCTAATGGATATGGATATTCATCCAACTGTATTAGTTAAAGGTTATAATATGGCTGCTGAAAAAGCTCAGTTAATCTTGAACAATATTTCAAAAGAAGTTACAAAAGAAGACACAGATATTTTAAGAAAAATTGCTATGACTGCTATGACAGGTAAAGGAGCTGAGGCTAATAAAGCTAAACTTGGAGAATTAGTTGTCAGGGCTGTAAAGCAAGTTGCTGAAAAAGAGAACGGAAAAAATACTGTAGATATTGACAATATTAAAATTGAAAAGAAAGTTGGAGCTGGAGTAGAGGATACTGAACTTGTCCAAGGAATTGTACTAGACAAAGAAAGAGTACATTCAGGAATGGATAAGACTGTCAAGAAAGCTAAGATTGCTTTGCTGGATGCAGCTGTTGAGATTAAAAACCCAGAAACAGATGCAAAGATTCAGATAACTGACCCTACACAGATTCAGGCATTTTTGAGCCAGGAAGAAGATATGCTTAAAGGAATGGTTAAAAAGATAACAGATTCTGGTGCAAATGTTGTTTTCTGTCAAAAAGGCATTGGAGATATTGCACAACATTTTTTGTCTAAAAAAAGTGTTTATGCTGTAAGAAGAGTCAAGAAAAGTGATATGGATCTTTTGGCTAGAGCTACTGGGGCAAATGTTGTTTCAAATATTGAAGATTTAGAAGCAGATGACCTTGGTTATGCTGGAATTGTAAAGGAAAAGAAAGTGGGAGATGAGCAGATGACTTTTGTTAAAAACTGCAAAAATCCAAAGTCTGTTACAATACTAGTTAGAGGCGGAACAGAACATGTGGTTGCTGAAATCAAAAGAGCAATTGATGATGCTGTTGGCGGAGTTGCTTCTGCTTTGGTTCAAGGCAAAGTTGTAGCTGGAGCTGGAGCACCTGAAATTGAGCTTGCAAGAAACTTAAGAAAGTTTTCTGAAAGCTTGTCAGGCAGAGAGCAGCTTGGAGTTATTGCTTTTGCTGATGCAATGGAGATAATCCCAAGAACTTTGGCAGAAAATGCTGGACTTGATCCAATTGATATTTTAACTGAAATTAAGTCAGAGCATGATAAAGGCAATAAATGGGCTGGAGTTGATGTGTTTACTGGTGAAGTTGTTAATTCCTGGAAAGCAGGAGTTATTGAGCCATTGAAAATTAAAACACAGGCAATAAAGTCTGCTTCAGAAGTTACAACAATGATTCTAAGAATTGATGATGTAATTGCAAGTTCTGGAAGCAAAGATAGTGGTGGCGGTGCACCTGCTATGCCTCCTGGTGGAATGGGTGGCATGGGCGGTATGGGTGGAATGCCTCCATACTAACTTTTTTCTTTTCTTCTTTTTCCATAAGATTTAAATAAACAGTTTCTAAAGAATATTTTTATGAAACGCATTGCAATTGTTCTGGTATTAT
>JAANXH010000013.1 GCA_018263355.1 Candidatus Woesearchaeota archaeon | reverse complement strand
ACAATTAGTTGTATCTTGACATTATTAACTAAAAGTAAAGAAAATCTGCTGTGAAGAGTTAATCTCACTCCGCTTTGCTCCGTTCCTGAGTTGCTCTGGCAACTAATCCCACCGCCTAAAGGCAGGGGCTGTCGGGAAGCACAGCTTCCTGAGCATGATCAGGACGAACAGTCCTGACATTTAAACCCACGGACATTTTGAGTAATTAAAAACAATAAATTTTATATATCCTAATCTGGAACTGTTGTATATGGATAAAAATATAATCAAAACACTGCATCCTTTAGAGCGTAAAACAATTCCATACTTGAAACAAGGAACTGATGAACTTGCAATAGCAGAGAAATCTGGTTTAAAACAAGTAGAGGTTGTACGAGCACTGCAGTGGCTTGAAAACAAAGGGGTTTTAAACCTTAAGCCTCAAGAAAAAGAATATATATTATTAGATGAAAACGGAAAAAAATACAAAAAACAAGGATTACCAGAAATAAAATTTCTAAAAGCAGTCCAAAAACCAACACACATAAAAGAACTAAGCAAAATCTTAAACAAAAGTGAAGTTAATGTTTGCATAGGAATGTTCAAAGACTCAATCACTTTTAAAAAAGGAATAATAAATATAACAGAGAAAGGTAAAAAAAATCTAAAAAAACTAAAACAAAGCCAATCTATTTTTGAAAAAGACTTTCCACTTTTATATAATGGATTAAGCAAACAAGAAAAGCAAATAGTAGACAGATTGCTAGAAAGAAAGGATATTTTTGAAATAAAAACCCGAAAGTCAAAGCAAATAACACTTACAAAATTAGGGAAGAAATTAACAAAAGCAAAACTAAACAAAGAGCTCTTAGAAAATGTAACCTGCTCAATGCTAAAAAATCAGACTTGGAAAGGAAAAACTTTCAGACATTATGATGTAAAAATCAATGTTCCAGATCTTTATCCAGGGAAAAGACATTTTGTAAATCAAGCAATAGATTATGTAAAAAAAATCTGGCTAGAACTAGGTTTTAAAGAAATGCAAGGTCCATTGGTTCAGACAGGGTTTTGGAATTTTGATGCTTTATTCACTGCTCAAGACCACCCTGTAAGAGAAATGCAGGACACATATTATATAAAAGAGCCAAAATATGGCAGGCTAGTTAAGCCAAAAGTAGTTGAAAGAGTTAAAAAAACCCATGAGAATGGCTGGACAACTAAAAGCAAAGGCTGGCAATATAAATGGGATCCAAAACAAGCAATGAGAAATGTGCTAAGGACTCACACAACATGTCTTAGTGCAAGATATATTTCCAATCTGAAAAAACAAGACCTTCCAGCTAAATATTTTGCAGTTGGCAAAAACTTCAGAAATGAAACACTTGACTGGAGCCACTTATTCGAGCTTATTCAAGTAGAAGGAATAGTAGTTGACCCAGATGCAAATTTTAAAAATCTTATAGGTTATCTAAAAAACTTCTTTATAAGAATGGGTTATGAAGATGTAAGAGTACGCCCAGGTTATTTTCCATACACAGAACCATCAGCAGAAGTTGATGTGTTTCATCCAATAAGAAAAGAATGGGTTGAACTTGGAGGCTCAGGAATCTTTCGGCCAGAGCTGACAAAGCCTTTGTTTGGAACAGAAATCCCTGTTATTGCATGGGGATTAGGTTTTGACAGATCAATATTAGAATACTATAAATTAAAAGATATCAGAGATTTATACAAAAATGATCTAAAGCAAATAAAGCAAATGAGGATGTGGTTAAAATAGCAAACATAGTTTTTATCAACGGAAGTCCAAGAACCCAAAACAGCAGCAAGATAATTGAATATGCAAAATCACAAACAGAAAACAACTGTAGTGTTATTCATGTAGCAGGAAAGCAAATAAATTTTTGCACAGCTTGCAATTACTGTAAAAAAGAGAAGAACTGCATCCAAAAAGATGATATGAATGATATCAACAAAAAGCTAGACAGAGCAGACGCAATTGTTTTTGTATCTCCTGTTTATTTTGGGAGTATGACAGGTCAGATGAAAACACTAATAGATAGAACAGTTCCATTAAGAAGAAACAACATGAAACTGAGGGACAAACTAGGTGCAGTTTTAGCAGTAGGTGGAAGTAGAAATGGGGGCCAGGAATTAACAATAATTGATATAATGGCAGCTATGCACATCCACGGAATGATAGTTGTTGGAGATGACTCACACTTTGGGGGAACAGCTCATGAACCTTTTGAAGAAGATGAGTTTGGTAAAACAAGCGTAAAAACAACAATGCAAAAATTAAACAGGTTATTAAAATGCCAACAGTACACTTAAATAAAAAAGTCTTGGAAAAATTAGTAGGGAAAAAACTTAGGTTGAAAAAGCTAAAAGACAGAATATCCTATCTTGGAACAGATCTTGATGGAATAGAAGGCGATCAAATATCTGTTGAGATATTCCCAAACAGACCAGACATGTTAAGTGAGCAGGGTTTTGGACGAGCTTTGGCATCATTTATTGGAACAAAAACTGGAATCAAAAAATACAAAGTACATAAATCAGGTAAACAAGTAATAGTAAAAGATCTTCCAAAGCAATGGCCATACGCAGTTGCATGTATTGTAAAAGGATTAGAATTTGATGATGAAAAAATAAGGGAAGTAATTCAACTGCAGGAAAAGTTAGGTACCACTCTGACGAGAAACAGAAAAAAAGGAGGTCTTGGACTATATCCTCTTGAAAAAATCAAATTTCCTGTAACATTTACTGGAAAACATCCACAGGA
The DNA here is from genome assembly GCA_018263355.1 of Candidatus Woesearchaeota archaeon. Lineage (GTDB taxonomy): Archaea > Nanobdellota > Nanobdellia > Woesearchaeales > JAGVZT01 > JAANXH01. Next base: position 22,804 of record JAANXH010000013.1, on the reverse strand, counting down.
TATATTTTTCAGACCACTTGAATTCCCAAATGACTTAACCGCAAACTCAATTTTAGAAAAACATCCAAAAGGAAGAGAATATGGACATATAATTGAAGGCTGGAAATCTTATCCAGTATTTATTGATGCTAATCAAAAAATAATGTCCATGCCTCCAATAATCAATTCTCATGATGTTGGAAAAATAGATGAAACCACAACAGATGTCTTTATTGAATGTACAGGTTATGATTTAAACACAATCAAAATCTCGCTAAATATTCTTGCAACTTCACTGGCTGATATGGGAGGACAAATCCAATCAATTGAAATGGTTTACCCAGATGAAAAATACCCTATTCCAGATTTAGAGCCAGAAAAAATGAAGTTAGATGTAAACTATGTAAACAAAGTTTTAGGTTTGGATCTTACAAAAAAACAGTGCATAAAATATCTAAAACAAATGGGATTTGGGTATGAAAACAGAGTATTAATCCCAGCATACAGAGCAGATATTTTGCATCAAGCAGACTTAGTAGAAGACATAGCAATAGCATATGGCTATGAAAACTTCAAAGAAGAAATACCAAACGTAGCTACAGTCGGCAAAGAAGATGATTTTGAAATTTTTAAAAGAAAGATATCTCAAAGTCTGGTTGGATTTGGACTAATTGAAACAAGCACATATCACCTGACAAACAAAAAAGATCTAGTAGAAAACACAAAATACAAAACAGACTTTATTGAGCTAGAAAAAGCGTCAAGCTCTGAATATAATGTTTTGAGAACATGGCTCATGCCAAGCTTGCTTCAGGTGTTAAGAGCCAACAAACACCATGAATATCCTCAAAATCTATTTGAAATTGGAATTGTATTTAATAAAGATAAATCAACAGAAACAAAAATAAAACAAACTTCAAAACTAGCTGTAGTGTTATGTCAAAAGGAATCATATTTTACCCAGGCAAAACAAATACTAGATTATCTAATGAAAAGCATTGGTCTAAAATACAAAACAAAAATCGGAAAACACCCGTGTTTTATTGAGGGCAGGTGTGCAAAAGTACAAGTAGGAAAAACAAAAATAGGAGTAATAGGAGAACTGCACCCAGAAGTGGTGTCAAATTTTGGACTAGAAGTTCCAGCAGTAGGATTTGAAATTGACCTTAAAAAATTAATATGAAAGACAAGGAAGTAGAAATAAAGTTACCTTTGGAAAATCCAAAGCAGGTACAAGATTTTCTTAACCAAAATGCAAAACCTGCATCTAAAAATAGTTATCAGAAAGACACATATTATGTTCCTGCACACAGGGATTTTCTGGCATTTGAATATCCTTTTGAGTGGCTGAGGATAAGAGAATCAAAACAAGGTAATTTTCTTTACATACAAGCATTTTTTTCCAGAGAACGTCAAAAAAACAAATTATTGTGATGAATTTGAAACAAGAATTCAAGACAGTGAAGCTATGCATAAGATATTTGAAAGTCTAGATAAGAAAAAATCTGTGGTTGTAGAAAAAACCAGGTCAACCTGGAAATATCATGATGTAGAAATTACAATAGACAAGGTGACAGAACTCGGGCATCATATTGAATTAGAGGCAAAAGCAGACTTTGATGACCACAAAAAGGCAAAACAGCATCTATATAAAATATTAGAAAAACTAAATGCTCAAACAGGAAAAGAAGATCTAAGAGGATACCCATTCAGATTGTTGGAGAAATCATAAACTTAGTTTAAGTTCATAATTTTCTGCCTGTCAAAGTTACAATGAAAAACTAATTTAATATTAACTAAAAAAAGTATTTAATCTAATCAATATTTTTATACTTCATATATGTTATGCAGTTTTATTAATATTTTCTGAATCTTTTCATTATCCCACTCGCTTTTATTTAGGATTTTTAATGCAGCATCTATTGCACTTTCAAAATCACCAATAGAAATGTAATATCTTAAAGACTTTTCTGTTTTGTTTTCAAACTCCTTTTTAGAATCCTGCATCTTGATCTTTTCCTTTAGTAACTTTTCTTTTAGAGATCTTAGTCCCAAGGATCGAGAAATTTTAATGTAATGGTTAAGAAGGCTCCATCCCAGATCATCATTTTTCAGATTATATTGCATTAAATTAAACAAAGTATCATATTCAAAATTAACAGTAAAAAACAATGCAGCTTTAAAATACGTAATCGGATGAAGCTTGATATAGATATTGTTTTCTAACAAAAAGATAAAGAAAATCCATTTATTTTCAACAGTTTTGTAAAGCTTAATTAAATCTTTTTTTGTTGGCTCTGACAAAATTTTTGCAAGAATTTTCTGAAGATCAGAAGCATTAGGATCAAGTATTTTCTTTAATTCTTCAAACTTTCTGTTTAGTATCAGATCTGGAATTAACTCTTTTCGCTGTTTTTTGCTTAATTTATGATATGTTGTTTCAAATAAAGAATCAAATTTTTCATCTTTTATTTTAAGATAACATTTTAGTAAAACAAAATCATCCCCTTGTTTTGCAGCTCTATAATTATAAAGAAATGAATTTTTATCAGGTTGCTCACGATCTTTAAAATAAATTAATGGGACTTTTTGGTTTAAAAATATACTTTGGATATGCTTTCTTAATGCATTATCTTGTATACTTGAGAAATGTTTTTGTAAATTTCTAAAGTCTCCCATTTCCAAAAAATTAATTGCTAGTAAATAATGGACTATTTGTTTAAGATCAAAGTATTTGATTTCTGATTTAAGTTGCCTAATTAGGGTAAGATTGTGTTGTTGTGGGTAATACGTATTTAACCTATCTATATGAAAATTTTTATTATCATGCTTATTTATGATTGAGATTAGTTTATCATAATCTTCATTTACTTGCCAACTTTGTTTCCAAAACTTTTTGCACTCCCCACACTCCCCACAATTTTTATTACAAGAGCTAATTATATCATATAATTTTTCTGGAAAATCTTTAAAAAAGGCACTTTTACAATTATAATAAGTATTAGGTTTAACAAGATAGTTTCTGGTTATCTTTTCACTAGGAACAGGATGGGAAATATCTGCTAAAAAGTTTTTAGATTCAATATTTAGAGAATAAAATTTTATATTTTGCATTATTCTATTACTTGGAAATGTTCTATCCAGAATTTTTATTTGACTTACTATTCCTTTATAATTTTTGAATAGGTAGTAAGGAGGAATAATTCGTCCTTTATACATCTCCCATGGTCTTTGGGCAAATATTTTGCGACAATTTGGACTAAACATAAACCTTTCTTTTATAGCACAAGCCACATAATGGCAAGGATTCATAGGGCAGTTTGGAAGACATCCAGATTGAACCAAAAGTCTAATCTTTGATTTACTGCTGGACTTAATATTTTGTATTAGCTGTAAATCCTTTACACAATCCAAATCAATTCCTATGTATTCTGGGTCAATATATCTTTTCCAATACATAGCTTTTGGGACTGAATCAATGTATGCAAGTACAGAAGTACTTATTTTCATTTTTGGAAGATTTTTTTTAATTAACAATGCAAGCCTAATATCAGCAACAGTCACATGTTTTAGGCCAGAAGAGTGCATTTTTTTCAGATAATTAAACATTTTAGAATTCTCAAAATTTAGAAAAGTATCATGAGGAATGACAATAGAATTAAACAGCATATTCACATCAATATTGTGTTTTTGCAATTTGTTTATTGTGCGAATTGTAAAGTTATCATATTTGCTCCAGTTAACAGAAATAAATCTTTTTCCAAACCTGCCAGAGCCAGAGATCTTTAGATTGCAGGGCACATAAATTGAATCAATATATTTTGAAAAAGGAATAATCCTGTTGATAAGATTAGGGTCATGATTATATGGTACATCTAATTTCATTTCAAAGTCAAGTATAGTTTTTTTCATGGCAAGGTAATCTAGTAAATAGCTATTGCAATCTAGACTATAAATGTTTTGTGAAATATATTCATTATTGTGAAATTTTAATACAAATATATGTAATTAACTATCAAGTACAAAACAAATGTAATACCATTTGAATAATAACGGTTTTGATTATATATTTTCAAATTTAATATTACTTAAATACTAGTAGGTTATATTAGAAATTATACTGATTTTGACAGCAAAGAGGTGCAATACATGGAAAATAAAATTAGCTTTAAAACTATTATGAACAACACATCATTAACAGACTTTGACGAAGAATTAGAGTCAGACTAATCATTATTTTTCTTCAAAAAATCCATCCATCTTTTTTTTACTTCTTGTTTAGTTTCTTTTGGTGTTCTAGGTGGATTATTATTACAATAAACAATCTTAGTTTTGAATTTTTTAAACAGACTTTGTAGCCAAGGACTAGAATACCTGCTATCAATCTTTCTTTGAAAATTTAAAGAGGAAAAAATATCTGATCCTAATTTACCTTTAGCCTTCATTCTCTCAATAACAGTCTTTGGCGCAACTTTAGCAATAATCATTAGGTCGGGAGCATTTTCTAAGGCCAGCCTGTTGCCAGGCATATTAATCATTTGTTTGAAAGTAATCCTTCCTTGCACAGGCTGATAAACAAGAGAGGTCACTACACCACGTTCCTGAAAAACAAACTTATCCTTTTTTACAGCAGGAATAATAACTCTCTTAAATAAGATCTCTCTGTCAATTGCAAAAGCCCAAGCAGTAGTTTCAACACTGTAATCTCTGCCATTATTTTTAATAATCTCATCACTTAAAGCTCTGCCAGCATAAATCGGGCTTGGCTGCCTTGAAAAAATCACATCACATTCACCAATTTCATCCTTGGTTGGAAATCTGTTATTTTCCCTTGCAAACTCTTTGATATCAAGACATTTTTTATCAGAAGCCCATTCTCTAAAAGCCTGCATCATCACTCCTTTTCCAGAGCCATCAATCCCATCAACTATAACAAAACCTCCCATATTAAATGTTTTAGAAAACCAAGTTTAAAAACTTTACTAAATTGGCACACACATCAAACTTGACTCAACCCTAAATTATTCTCTTAACAGTCTTCCATACTAGCTTATGTATCTTTTCAATCGACAGTAAATCATTATGTTTAATGCAATTAATTCTGACCCAACTTTTCCTTTTCCTGACCAATTCTCTATACATAGCTTCAACCTTTATCTGGTAATCATCATTTTTTTCATGAATATCTTGCTCTTCTCCATACAAATATTCTCTTAAATCTTTGTTACCCATTAAAAATCTAGTAAACTTTCTGGGTACATCAAGAAAAATCACTAAGTCTGGCTTGGGAAGTCTGGCTTCAAGTACATCAATCCATTTGATGAGTTTTACTCTGGCTTTTCCTTCAAGTTTTGCTCCTTGAAACCCTAGGTTAGAAGGTGAATATCTGTTTAAGATAACAATATTTCCATTAGATAAAGCTCTTTCAATATCATCTCTCACAGAATACCTATCTAAAGCATAAAGGATTGAAGGGATCTCCACAGGTAATTCATCCATATCTCCAAATTCTCCTCTCAGATATTTAGCTACCAAAGCACCAAAAGTCTTATCATATTGTGGAAAGTCAAAACTTACAACACGATAGCCTTTTTTTTGTAATCTTTGTTTTAATCTTTTAAACTGAGTAAACTTTCCAGAACCATCTAGGCCATCAATCACAATTAATTTTCCTTTAATTTGACTACACCCCACTAACATACAGATGCCCAGACATATCTGTAAGAATTAAAGGACCTCTTGAGATATTTAATTTTTTTGCCATTCTTTTTTGTAGTGACGCAATAGCATATAAATTAGGAACAAATGCACCCTCACCTTTAACAACAGCTCCTTTTGAATTCACAGTTGCTAAATGATGGCTTCTGAAAACAACGTGAAACTCAAGTTTATCATCACGAACAGCAACCCATATGGAATTAAAACAAGGAGGATTACAAGATTCCATATCCTTGGCAGGATCCCAAAGACAAATCACAGTTCTTCTTGTCTCAGGATTTTGCTTTAGTTTTTCAATTGCTCTCTGGGCTTGATCTCCCCATCTTTTAAAAACTCTGTCATGATAATTATAACTCATCTCTGTTTTCGGACCGTGCAAAAATTCATCCACATAGCTTTCAATGTATTCCTTTGAAAAACCAGCTGGGATCCTTTCCAAAGCATCTTCAATAACAGCAGTAAAGCTGCGGCATTCAACTGTATGAGTTTTTCTTTTATCAATATTTAAAGAGCCATTTGAGAAAATATAATCTGAAATAATATACAAGGCATCATCCAAGTTCTTTGCCTGCACACTTGCTCCAAGAGTATTTGAAACAGTATGTTTTTCAATCTTGACTTTACTAGTATTTTTATTTAAATCAACCAGAAAAGGCTGATCAAAACGTGCACCATCATCATAAATAATATTCTTATTTAACATATTCGAAACAAAGCTAACATCTAAATCATATTTATGCAAAAAAACAGGATTTTCTGGTGTGTTAATTGAATTTTTAATAAATTTATCAATCAGTCCAAAACTCGGATCTTTGATATTTTTGATAACAATCAAATCACATTGTTTTCTGATCCTTTCTAATCCCTTTAATGGAATCTGCTCAAACCTGGGGTTTTGGGCATTTGTACCAATAATTTTTCCCTGCCTGTCAACTCCATTTTTCCAAAAATTCAGCAGAGCATCAACAAGCAAATGTCCATTATCTTTTTGACCAAACACTAAAATTACTAGCTTATTCACATTAGGGTTAGCAAGAATATTTGAAAAAACATACTTAGTCCCATTTGTAGTTCTCCAAAAACCACTCATATAAGCATAATTAGACAATTTCTGCAGAAAATCAGTTATGTTTTTTGGAGCTAGATCTTGCTTCCAAGTATAAATAGCACCAATAGCTAAATTAGAGCTGGGGTGTCCAACATAAACATCATTTGAATTAAACAATTGCTGTTTTGGTTTAAAATTAACTAACTTAATTATCTCTTTATCCAAATAATTATCCTTGCCAATCTTTATTTTATTCATTTAAAGCCCCATTTAATCCTTCATGTATCTGTAATATCACTTGTTTTTTATCACTCTGCACACTAATATCCGGCTTATTGTAAGGTATTCTAAGTTTGTTGTAAGGAAACTTATGAAAAAAATTCTCATACCTATTGCCCAATGATTCAAAATATCTCTGAGTATATCCTTCCTCTCCTTGTCGGTTTCTTTTGTTCATTCTTTCAAAAGCTACTCTTGGGTCAGTATCAAGATACGCCAATAAACTAGATTTGACTCTTGTTGACAAGATTTCAAATAAATCCAAGTAAATACTAAATTGAGATTGCTCTATTAATCCATCTTCAAGTAATTTTTCACAAAATAATCTGTCTCCAAACATACTCCTGTCTTTAACAACTAAAATATTATCCTTAGATTCTTCAGCTCTAGTTACAGCATCTTTTAATTGAGTATACCCTCTAGTCAAAAACCACAGCTGAGCTTTAAAGCAGATTCCAGGATTAACCATTGTCCCATTATTATAAAATTGGTTCCATGCATACATATAATCATCAAAAAAAGGATTTTCATCAACTAGCTCAGGTAATACCTCTACTCTTCTTTGCTCCCTTGTTATTTGGTTCCACTGCGAATCAATAACCTCAACTAAGGTAGTCTTACCAGCAGCAATCGTCCCTTCAATAATCAACACTTGACCTGAAATCCTCTTCCCCTCCAAGAACTAGATATTATATAGAAAGTTCCAGCTTTAAAATCATTTCTTTGCTCTAACATATATGATATAGAACAGAATATTTATAAATTAGTATGGGATTAAATTCTTGATGCAAATAATAGCAGTTGTTGGAATGTGTGGATGTGGAAAAAGTTTAGCTGCAGAAATATTTAAAGAGCAGGGTTATGAATATGTTAGATTTGGTCAGGCAGTAATTGACGAAGTAATGCGTAGAGGACTAAAAGTAAATGAAAAAAATGAAAGAAATGTACGTGAATCAATGAGAAAAGAACACGGAATGGCAGCCATGGCAAAATTCTTAATACCTATTTTTGACAAACTTCTAGAAGAAAACAATGTTGTTGCAGATGGATTGTATAGTTGGGAAGAATACTTATTACTAAAAGAAAAATATCAAGACCAATTAATAATACTTGGAATTTATGCAAGTCCAAAAACAAGATACAAAAGATTAGCCAATAGAATATTAAAGAAAAATGATAAAAAAGCAATTAACCGGCCAACAACACCAAAACAATCTGAATCTAGAGATTATTCAGAAATAGAAAATTTAAATAAAGCAGGCCCTATTGCAATGGCAGATTATTTAGTTGTAAATGAGGGAACAGAAAAACAGTTAAAGCAAAAAGTTCTAAACTTGATTGAAAAGTTATCAGAATAATTAACAAAGAAATTTTATCAGTGATTCAACTTAGTTTTAATAAAGATTTATCCCAAAACTATTTAAATAACTGCTCAATCCTTATATATAGGTGATATCATGGTTAATTTCAAAATAATACTCGGACTAAAAAATGGAAAATCCGTACAAAAGGTCTTAAAAGACCAGGAAGCAAAGAATTTAATTGGACTAAAGATAGGAGATACAGTAAAAGGAGACAAGATAGGAATAGAAGGTTACACCCTTGAAATCACAGGTGGTTCAGATAACTGTGGATTTCCAATGCGAAAAGATGTTGCAGGCTCTGGGAGAAAAAAAGTTTTTATAACAAAAGGAGTTGGGTTAAGAGACAAAGGAAAAGGACTTAGAAAAAGAAGAACTGTTTGTGGAAATCAAATTCATTCTAATATATCACAAGTAAATCTTAAAGTTGTAAAACAAGGTAAAGGCAAAATAGAAATTGAATCAAAACCAGAAAAAGAAAAACAAGAAGAAAAGCCAGAACCTAAACCGGAAAAGAAAGAAGAGAAAAAACCAGAACCAAAGAAAAAACCCGCAGAAAAGAAAGAGCCTAAACCGGAAAAGAAGGAAGACAAAAAATCAGAACCAAAGAAAAAGCCTGCAGAAAAGAAGCCAGAACCTAAGCAGGAAAAGAAGGAAGACAAAAAGCCAGAACCTAAACAAGAGGACGACAAAGAGCCAAAATTAGATCCTGAATTAGTTAAGGAATTTGAAAAAGAAACTGGAAAAAACGCAGTCTGGCAGGGAAGAGTAACTAAAAACTTTAAAGAGTGGAAAGCTAATAAATAATGGGAAAACAACCTGAATTAAACATTGGAACAATAGGTCATGTTGACCATGGAAAAACCACTTTAGTTAAAGCTTTGACTGGAAAATGGGCAGATACTCATTCTGAAGAAATGCGAAGAGGTATAACCATAAGATTAGGTTATGCTGATGGAGAATTTAGAAAATGTCCAAAATGTAAAGGAGCAAAAGCATTTACAGTAAAAGAAAAATGTCCAGATCATGAAATAAAAACAAAAGTTTTAAGAAAGGTTAGTTTTGTAGATGCTCCTGGACACGAAAGTCTGATGGCAACAATGCTTTCAGGTGCAAAAATAATGGATGCTGGACTTTTATTAATAGCAGCAAATGAAGAGTGTCCTCAGCCCCAAACAAGAGAGCATATTATGGCTCTTCAAATAGCAGGTCTGAAAAATATAATTGTTGTTCAAAATAAAATAGATCTTGTAAATGAAAAACAAGCTATGAAAAGTTACAAGCAAATTAAAGACTTTCTAAAAGACACAGAATATAAAGATGCACCAATAATTCCTGTATCAGCACAACATAATGTGAATATTGATGTATTAATGCAGATGATACAAGAAACATTTCCTACTCCAAAAAGGGATGCAAAAGCACAGCCAATCATGTTTGTAGCCAGAAGTTTTGATGTAAACAAACCAGGAAGTGACCCATTTAAAATGGGAGGCGGAGTTTTAGGAGGGGTTGTTGTTGAAGGAAAACTCAAAGTAAAAGAGGAAATTGAAATAAAACCTGGAAGAAGATTAGAAAAAGAAGGCAAAGTAAGTTATGTCCCTTTAACCTCAAAAATAGTAAGTCTTATGACCGGAGGCAAATCTACAAAACAAGTATTGCCTGGAGGAAATATTGGACTTCAAACAAACCTAGATCCTTCAATTACTAAATCTGATCAATTAGCAGGCTCATTAGTTGGCCATAAAGGAAAGCTTCCTCCAACATGGGAAAAACTTGACTTAGATGTACATTTACTAGAAAGAGTTGTGGGAACAGAAGACGAATTAAAAGTAATTCCACTAAAACTAGGTGAAATGGTCATGTTTAATGTAAATGCTGCTGCAACAGTTGGCAGAGTATCAGATATTGGAAAGGATGAGGCATCTATTGATCTGAAAAGACCAGTATGTGCAGAAAAAGGAGCCAGAGTTACAATTTCCAGAAGAGTAGCAAACAGATTCAGACTTATTGGTTATGGGATAATAAATTAGTGTACTAAACTATCGATAATCATCTTCTTTTTAAGACTTTATCAATATATGAATTGTTTGGAAATACAATCAATAGGTTAACTTCTTAAAATATCAATAAAATATAAATACCTTGCTCAATTTTTATTATTGGGGGAATGATGGGAAAACTAACACCAGCAATGCAGCAATACCATAAAATTAAAGAGAATTACCCAGATTGTATTCTCTTTTTTCAGATGGGAGACTTTTATGAAATGTTTTATGAAGATGCGAAAATTGCTTCAGAAATTCTTGAAATCACATTAACAAAAAGAAATGTTAGAAACAAAAAAATACCTCTTGCAGGTATTCCCATGCACTCAGCAGAATCCTACATAGCAAAATTTGTAAAAAACAACTATAAATTAGCAATTTGCGAGCAAATACAAGATGCAAGTGAGGCAAAAGGAATAGTAAAAAGAGCAGTAGTCAGAGTAATTTCACCTGGGACAGTTATGGAAAACTCAGCTTTGGAGTCAAAAGCCAACAATTACATACTAAGTATTTTTTGTAAAGGTGAAGACTACGGATTAGCTCTAGTAGATATTACCACAGGGGAATTTCTTACAACAAAAACTCAAAACTTGTTGGACTTTATCACAATATATTCCCCAGCAGAAATAATTGTGCCTGAGTCATTGTGTGTAAACAAGGCTCTACAAAAAGAACTAGAGAAAAAAGCATTTCTAGAGCAACATCCAGATTCAGCATTTAGCAAGAATAACAGCTCAGAAATACTTAAAAAACATCTAAAAGTACAAACACTTGCAGGCTATGGTCTAAAAGAGCCTTTGTCAATCAGAGCAGCGGGAGGACTTTTATCATACTTAAAACAAACCCAAAAAACCACTCTACAATACATAAATAAAGTAAAAACAATTTCACAAAAAGACTATCTGGTATTAGATGAGACCACGATAAAAAACCTTGAACTAATCAAAAATATAAGAGGAGAAAAAAAAGGATCATTACTTTGGGTAATTGATAAAACCAAAACTTCAATGGGCACAAGACTTATAAAAAAATGGCTGCTTCATCCACTATTAAAATCTAAGAAAATCAATGCAAGGCAAGATGCAGTAAAAACATTGATGAATCAAACCATTGTACGAAAAGACCTTCAGAGTTTGCTTTCAAAAATAAGTGATATTGAAAGACTCATATCCAGAGTAAATTTTGGAAACTGTAATGCACGTGATCTAATCTCACTTAAAAATTCTGTAAAAATAATACCTTCACTCAAAAAACAAACCAGAAAATGCAGCAGCAATCTACTAAAAGAATTATCAGAAATGAAGGATTTAAGTGATTTATCTGATTTAATTCAAAATTCTATTAAAGAAGAACCATCAGCAGTTATAAGTGAAGGGAATCTAATAAAAAAAGCATATAATAAAGAGCTAGATCAAATCAGAGAAATTAGAACTGATGGCAAACAATTCTTAAGAAAATTACAAAAACAAGAAAGAGAAAAAACAGGTATAAAGAATCTAAAAGTAAAATTTAACAAAGTATTTGGATATTTTATTGAAGTAACAAAATCAAATATAGAATCAGTACCAGATCATTATGTAAGAAAACAAACCCTGGTAAATTCTGAAAGATATTTTACACAAGAACTAAAAGAAAAAGAAGAGCAAATACTCAATGCTGAAGAAAACATGATTCAAAAAGAAAAAGAATTATTTTTGCAAATTGTTGAGAAAGTAAAAAAACACACAAAAAAAGTACAAACAGCTGCATTTAAAATCGCAGTGTTAGACTGTTTGTGCAGCCTCGCACATATCTCTACAAATAATAATTATTACAAACCCAAGATTACAGAGCAATTATCCTTAGAAATTGAAGCAGGAAGACATCCTGTGCTGGAACTTCAGTCAGATTTTGTGCCAAACAACTGTGAAATGACTGCATCAGAAATGATGATTATAACTGGACCAAACATGGCAGGAAAATGTGTGACCGGGGAATCCATAGTATATACTGATAGTGGTATGATTCCCATCAAACAATTTAAACCACCAAATTTGACCATTGGAAAATATCTTCCGTTAGATATCAAAATAAAAGGAAGATTTGGTACTGAAAGAACATCCCACCTTTATTATGATGGACATCAAAAAACAATCAGAATTACCACCAAATTTGGATACTATATTGAGGGAACAGCAAATCATCCAATTCTTGTAAGAACTGCTGAAGGAGATGAGATTTTCAAAAAGCTTGGACAAATACAGAAAAAAGATAAAATTATAATCAATAGAAAAATTGATATGTGGGGTACATTAATAAAAATACCAAAAAAAGTATTTGAACAAGTCAGAGAAGATAATTATAATGGTAGAGTAAAACAGTATAAGCTGCCAAAGAAGCTCGACAAAGATTTAGCTTATTTATTTGGACTCTTGATTGGAGATGGAACACTCACTTACAAAAACTACACTATTTTTACAAATAAGGATAAGCAATTGATCAGAGAGTTCTCAATGATAGTTAATGATAAATTTGGATACTCGGTCAAATCAAAGAAAAACAAAATGGATCACTATGTATCAAGTAAACAGATACGTTTATTTCTTGACAAAGTGGGTTTAAAAAAATGGAACAGCTTATCCAAAGAAGTTCCTGTTTGTATTCTACATGCACCAAGAGAACTAGTCGCATCCTTTGTTCAAGGATTGTTTGATGCTGATGGTGGGGCTACAAAAAGATATGGAAATGTCTCTTTTTCAACATCTTCTAAAACCTTAGCTTACCAAATTCACCTTGTATTATTGAACTTTGGAATTATTTCTTCATTAAAAAAGAGAAAAACTTCTGTTAATCCTAGCTACAGAATCTCAATATATGGAGAGAACGCAATAAAATTCCACAAGAGAATAGGTTTTAGGTTAAAAAGAAAAAAGAATCTATCTAAGAATGCATCTAAAATAAGAATGTCAAATTATGGGATTCCTTATATGAAGCATTTATTAAAAATCATTCAGAAAAGGATTGTAAGCAAATCAAATAAAAAAGTTGCTTTAAAAAAGATCAAGAAAATTAACTCAATATTTTATACATATTTACCAAATAACAGAAACATATCCTATCATAAGCTAATTGAATTAATAGAATATTGTGAAGAGAATGGTGTGGGGTGCAAAGAATTATTTGAACTAAAAGAAAACTATTATTTCTATGATAGCATAGAAAAAATTGAACATAATAACACTCTCAGTAAAGTTTATGATTTCTCAGTTCCAAAATCACACTCTTTTACTGCAAATGGGTTGATTAATCATAATTCTACATACATGAGACAAGTTGCATTAATAATAATCCTTGCCCAGATGGGCAGTTTTGTACCAGCATCCAAAGCACAAATAGGGCTAACAGACAGAATATTTACAAGAGTAGGAGCATTTGATGACCTCACTCATGGCCAGTCAACATTTATGGTAGAAATGAGAGAGACAGCAAACATAGTTAATAATGCAACAGCTAAATCATTTATAATCTTGGATGAGATAGGAAGAGGCACCTCAACCTTTGATGGAGTAAGCATTGCCTGGAGCGTTGCAGAATACATATACAAAAACTTAAAAGCCAAAACTATGTTTGCAACCCACTATCATATTCTAAACAAACTTGCAAACAGTTTTGAAAATATAAACAACTATAATATTGCAATAAAAGAAAAAGATAATGACATAATTTTCCTTAGAAAAATAGTTCCTGGCGGAACAGACAAAAGCTATGGAGTACATGTTGCAAAACTTGCAGGAATGCCAAGAGAAATAATTAGAAGGGCAAAAAAAATACAGACAAAGCTTGAAAAAGAAGATGAAATGATTAAAAAAATCAAAGCAAACAAAGACATAAAACAGACATCTTTAACAGATTTATGAATTGTTTTTTAATTAAAATTTACTAAAAGTGCCAGAGTCAAGTTTGATGAGTAAAGCCAAAAGTCAATTTTGGAATTGACTGCGGAATGATTTAATGACTGCATAAATGCCTGATTGGTGAGCGAGACTTTAATCATTGTGAAATGCCAAAAGGAACAGTTTGTCTTCCTGGAATATATATTGCATATCTGTTGTAAATATGCTAACAAACAGCGAATGGCATATTCTGGCAAACACATCAAACTTGACTTCATCTACTAAAAGAAAAAATTTATATACTTTTATTCTTGAAAAATAGATAGAATTAGCAACAAGCATGAAATGTTCGCTCTGTAAAAAAGGGGAATTCATTAAAAAAAGAAGCAAAAAAATAGGTGGAACTCTCTACACTTTCTATCGGTGTGATAAATGCAATCACCAGGTTGCAAAGCCACAATAAGACCTTAATTCTTCAAAACCTTTCTAATATATGGGAACTGATACTTGAAAATATGGGCAGAGCCAGATAATGTAGCTAAAAATCCGATATTACAACCCAATTTTTTTGCAGCATATTCCTGAAGTGAAAATGCCTGATACAATGAAGCAGGCCATCCAAACCACAGGTCATTACTTCTAATATGAGATGTAACATTTAGTTTATTATGTCTCAATTTAAAATCCATTGACACCCAACCAGGTACCATTTTATTTTCTTGTTTTGCATCAACTGTTGGGTTCCAAAGAATAATAATTCCTCTTCTGCTGTAGCTGTCATTTTTTAAAAGAGGTATTAAAAAATCATCTATCTGGTTTAATCCCTGATAATTAAATATTCTTGGACCATATAAATAACTGTGTCCTGGACTACTCTTTTTTCGTAAAACTATATTATGTAATTCATCTAAAGGAGGATAAATCCATTTTTGAAAACCTCTCAAGACAGTAATAGGTCTAGTAACATCTTTTTTAGGATTGTCAATCACAGATAATAAGTTAATAACTTCACGACAAATATTATCTTTATAATCCTTAAAATCTGTTCCATTCTCTAGCACATACTTTAAAGAAGCATGCCAAGCTTGAACTGTTGTATTTAGTTTTATTTCCATTCTATACAAAGTCTGTTAATTTAACATTTTTATGAATCTTGCTAAAATCATAACAAAAAAACGGGATCTTATAAGCTGTATAAATTGTATTTATCTCTCTCCAAACATCTTCTGGTTTTGGCATACCTAGTCTTGTAAATCTAATTCTATCTCCTCCAGAAAACAATTCAAAAAGTTTTTCCTTGTCTTGAAGTATTTTTCTAATCTGATCACTTTGCAGACTTGCATTATCAGTCAACAAGACTTTTTTAAACCGTGGGTCACTCATTTTACTGTTTTCTCTTCTAAACTCACATGAAAAAGAAACTTTAAATCTTGTTGGAATCCCACAGCTCAAATAAATAGTTTCTTGAGACGAGGCAAAATTTTGAACTTCTCCTTCAAGGTTTTTAATTAAAGAATATCTGTCTTCTGGATCAATATCTTTTTGTTTCCATCCATAATTCCAAAACCTAATATAACTTCTACAATAATTTAAAAAATTAGGATTTAAATTAGCTGAAGCACTGAAAAAATCAACACTTTTTCTCCTCTGCATTGAGTTAGCAGTTAGCAAGGCTCTAACAACAGCCATAAGCATCACCTTAAACTGACTCGCACTTTTATTATCCACACCAAATTTGTACACATCAATTGCAGCAGAAGCTTGGCCACATACAATCCCTTTAGAAATACTACGTGAGTTTTTAGTATAAATGCACCATTCTTGTGGGTTAAAAGTATAAGGTCCAGCTTTTCCAACAATATATGGGGCAGAATGCAAATCCTGGTTTTTAAAATAAAGCATAGATTTGGTTTTGCAAGCAGCATCAATAACTCTTTGAAAAATCTCTTTGTTATCTCTTAGTTCACTAATCCTAAAATCAAAGATAAAATTAATATTATTATAATCAGCACTCATTAAATCATGCAGATTCATTTTTGAATTAACATTTGTCATATCTATTGTACAAGATATTTTTTTACCATAATCCTGACACATTTTGTCAATCTTACTTAAAAAATTTTTAATATCAGTAAGAGAATTATTTTCTAATAATAACTCAAAGTCATTTAAAGAAATAACATCATTAATATCAGAAAAACAATCAATAATAAGTTTGTAATAATCTTTGAGCTTGTCTTGTTTATCTGATTCAAGCAAGATTGAATTTAATCTTTCTACCCAATTATCTGGGCTATGTCTTAAAACATATCCTTTTTGTTCATAACCTTCAATAGGCACAGCAGGCATAATTGGTTTTTCAATAATAATCCTTCTCTTGTATTTATCAATAACAAACCTTTCACCATCTTTTACTCCCAGAGCAAAAAACTTCTCTCCCTTGGCACCTTCTCTTCTCAGTTCAATAATTCCTTCATCAATTAACTTATTAAGATAATACAAAACTCTTCTATGAAGTTGAGCCTTTAGTTTTTTTGCTTGTTTAATATTTTCTTTGGAACTTATATTATCACTTAAACTGGTTTTTACTTTCTCAAATTCCTCTGGAAAAACACTTTTTACTATTTTTGATGTGGAGAATTCATTATTAGGATTATCTTTAAACAAATTCAAAATATTATATTCTGTTTGTTTCATTATTCTAGGTATGATATAGTAATATATATATTTTTTTGTTTCAGAAAAAACATTGAAAATCCTTCTGTTTCAGAGAATTTCTGAAACGTTCAGAAAAAATTTGTGAGAAATAAATATATCCTGAAAAGATTTTGGATATATCTAATCGTGAGGTGATGAAATGGCAAAAGCTAAACTTAAGCAAAAGGATTTAGTTATATTGAGTCATTTAAGACAACAAGGCAGAGCAACTTTAACAAAAATAAGCAGAAAAACATCAATACCAGTGACAACAATCTACGAGCGACTAAAAAAACATCAAAGTGGAGTAATAAGAAAGCATACTTTGTTATTGGACTTTAAAAAACTAGGTTATAATATTATAACCCAAATGCTATTTGGTGTAGAAATAGACCAAAAAACAGAGTTTGGAAATGTTCTAAAACAAAAAACACAGGTAAACTCAGTGCTTAGAATAAACAATGGGTATGACTTTATTGTGGAAGGTGTTTTTCGCCAGGTGCATGATGTGGAAAAGTTTATTGAAGAGCTTGAGTCAGAATTCAATATAACAAGAAAAAAATCTTATTATGTGCTAGAAGATCTGAAAAGAGAAGGATTTATGAGCGATCCAACCAATCCAATCATAATAAAATAATAATTCATGATATTAGATTGGTTTACATAGGTAGAGCTATTTGCCAAACAAGAGCCTTTAATTGTAAAATCTACCTTTTAATTTTTTTAAAATTAATAATAAAAATTAGGAATTTTAGATGTCATTAACTTTTCTTTTTCAAGGATTTGAATCATTTTCTCAGATGGATCAAATAGCTTTGCACAGGTATTGCTATCTAGTGCATCATAAAAATATGGAAAATGTGTACAACCTAGAATTACAATCTCTGCGCCGCTTTTAGCAAAGAAATTACAGATTTTGCCAAGAGAATGTTTATCAATTATTTTTTTTGGTGAAATTCCTTTTTCTACATCATAAACAATTTTAATATTACAATAGCCAATTATGAATGCATTTTTGTTTTTTTCTAAAATTCTTTTTTCAATATTACCAATGCTTTGCCCATTTGCAGCTAAAAGTCCAAAATTTTTATGTTTAGTAGCTATTTTCTCATAAACATCAATAGGGGTTGCAATATCTGCTTTACTGCAGGATATTACCTTTTCTAAGTCAATAGCGCCAGATAGAGAATTACAATATATCATAATCTTATCAATACCTTTGCTTTCCGATAATCTAATACTATTTATCACTATTTTAGTTAATTCTTTCTTGTTTAAAGCTTGAAGTCTGGTCTGTTCCTGTGGAGTATTAGATATTGATACACCTACTGCAGGAATGTTTTTATTTTCAAGCAGATCTATTCCAAATTTAGTATCAACACCAGTTGCAGCTACAACTCCTATTGTCTGCCCTTTCTTGGCAACACTGTTTTTCATTAAATTAATTTTCATCTTGAACATGATTTGTTATATATGAATTATTCCTTATATTTAAGTACTCTTGATTAAAATATTCGTATAGGAATTATTTGATAAGTCTATTTTTTCATAATTAGAATCAAATGAATTTAGCTTCTAGATGTAGCTATTCAAGTGGTACCTGGCTCCACAAAGTAAACTCTTCTCTATTAGGTGCATATCCTCCAAAAACAAAATAAGGTGTTCTAGCTTTGCCAAAATATGAGTGCTGGATATCAGACCACCTATTACCTGCTTTGGGAGCAGTTGCTCCATAAATTGGTGCCCCAAACTCTCTCCAACCACCAAGCATAGCTCTATAATCCTGATGAGCAGGCTCCACAATAAGGTCCTTCATACCTGCATCTTTCATTCTCTTTACAAACTCTTTAATTGGTACAATACCTTGCCCAGGAGTTACATGCTCATCATTCCAACCAAAATTATCTGAGATATGTACATGTTTAATGTATTCTTCCTTGTTTAAATCTTCAACCTGATTTAAAAGCCATTTGTTAAATTCTTTTGAATTCTCTTCAAAACTTTTATTTGGATCACCCTGATAATACTTTCTCCACATATAAGCATGACCAACATCAAATGTTGCATTAATATGGTCTTGCGCTGCTTTTTTGGCTTTACTTTCTCCAAGCCTTTTTTTGTTTCTTTCAATAAATTTTTTTCTAGCTACTTGAATAAGTTTTTTTAACTCTTGAGGATGAGCACCATACATATCTGGATCAATATTCTCAACAGAAACAGAGATAGGAGATTTTAATTTTCCTTTTTGTTGTAATGCCTTTGATTTATTATATGCGAATTCAGCGGCTTTGGCAATAGTAGTAGCAGATCTTTTAATAGCATATTTGTCGATTGGCTGGGCTCTTTCTACTGTTTTTTCATATTCTCTGGCCTGTTGATACTGGGAAACTGCCATCTCTCTTGCATATTGGATCTGTTGATCCATCTTGTCAAGCTGTTCTTGAAGATATTGAGTAGGTCTCTTAACATCTGGAGGAACTAGTTGAAGCTGGTCATTTGGAATCATTTTTTCTATTTTCCAGTATTCATCAGGATCCATATTATCTTCCAATTTTTGATAAGATTTCAAAGCATCCTCAAATTTTTCCTTTCTTTCAATAGCTTCCTTATATTGTTCATTATACTGGTTAGCCCAACCTTTAGCATACTGGATTCTTGTATCTAATTGAGCTCTATAAAATGCTTGTTCAGGTGTGATTTCTTCCCTAGGTTCACCATTAGAATTTTTTGGTTTGTTTTTTCTTAGCCATTGGTTATAAGAATCTGCATATCTTTCAAAATCATTCCAATCTGCAGTTTCAACTTGCCATTTATCATTGTCAAAAATTGGTTGTGGATAGCCTTCATCATCAAAAATAATATGACCATTTTCATCTTTTTCATACTTTGGCCATTGCACTTTTTGATCTTTTCTTACGCCTTCAATCAATTTACCTGTCTGGCTATCAACAAGATACATTGTACCTTCTTTATCTTCGTCTTCAAAACCTCTAAATTTATGTTTTCCATGCTCATCTTTTCCATACCATTCTTGAATTGACCTAGGGAATTCACCAGCGTGCACAACAACTGTACCTCCTCTGGCAGTATCAGCAGCAAAATCAATAGCTCTTTGAATTTCATGTAAAACTTTTTCTCTTGCCTGCGGATCAAACTTACCCTGGGTCATTCCAGACATAGGACCAGCATTAGGGCTTGCATGTGTTGAAAGTTTAATTTCATTGATTTTTGCAAGCTCTCTCATATCTCTTCTTTCATCCTGCCCATACATTTCAGGAGTGGTTTGTCTTCCTTGCTTAGATCCCTTACCACGCCCCATAAACCCTAGCTCCACTCTAGAAGCTCCTTGAAATATTCTGGCCTTAAGCTGCTGGGTCTGGTCAGCAGTAGGATTAGTGCTAATACCTATGTTTTTCACACTCATCTCTCCAAGTGGTTTTTCATCTGATGCAATTGTAACTTTATCTAGATCCATTGAATTTTTGTACTTTGGGACATCAAATACTACCATTATAACCTCGCCTGATATAGTAATTCTCCTGCTGCTGAAAGCCTATCTTCTTCACTTGGATCTTGTGGTCTAAACCCACTTTCATAAAGCTCTTGTGCCATATTTTCATAAGATTGTAATCTTTGCTGCTCCTGTTGATTCATATAAATTCCATTTGAAGCTTTTGTTGCCAATGTTTTAACAGTATCATATGCATCAGTTAATTTTTGTGCATTGTCACTTAATCTTTTTGCATCTTCTATTGCATCACCATATTGAACAACAGCTTGTGCTTGCTGCGGGTGTTCTTTTTCAACAGTTTCTTCTAAATTCTGTTCTTGTGGCCCAGTATCATCTTTCTCCTCTGCCAGTTCAAAATGATCATTAGGCAAAAACCTTTTAATCTTAAAAACTTCTTTTTCCTCAGCTGAAAACAAAGCATCAATATCAACTGACTTAACCTGAGGAATTGGGATATGCTTTAATTCTTCCTCAATTGCAATCTCATCTTCTGATTGAGTTATTAGGTTTTTGGCTTCTTCAATTTCTTTTTTTTTCTTTTCCTGCATCTGTTTTAATTTAGCAATTCTTTGCCTAGGATCCAAGTCTTTTAACTCATCCATCTCAGCCATTTTACCAGGTAATAATTTTGTGGGCTTTTCTGTAATTCTTAAATGCTCTCCAACAGGCGATTTTGGCATCACCCACCGCACCTTTACTTGGACTGCCTGCAGATTTTTTCTTATCTTTTAAAAATAAATCTCCTGTAAACGCACCTAATAACTCATCTACTCCTTTGAAAATTGAAGTAAATGGATCAAAAACACTAGGTAGATTAGGTTTTTCAATATTTTTTTCTTGCTTTGCTTTTTGTACAAGATTTTTTTCACCAGCTTCAAGCAGATAATCTTCTAATTCTCCTCCTAAAGCTTCCATAGCATGTTTAATAGAAGTATCAATAGTTTTTAATAAATCTAAATCCTCTTCATTTCTCATCTTTTTATAACCCTCAAGCATTTCTTTAGTCCATGCATAAGCTCGGATTGTAATCTCTGCTTTACCTGAATGTTTTGGGCCCCGCTGATAACCTTCTTGCTGAAAACTCATAGCCGGCCGGGTAGTTGCAACAAAATTTACAACACCAACTGCATGCCAATCTCCATATTCTTTAAGATTTTTTTCAGCCACAAATTCAACTTCAACAATAGAACCTTCAAAAGCTCCAACTAAATCAGCAGAATTCATCTTTTCTTCATCAAGCTGCAGTCGTCTAATATTTCTAAGATAAGGTTTAATCCACTGCATATACATTCTAATAATGTCATAATGCTGGCGTAGATATTGCAGAGTAAATCTTCTTCTAGTTAAAAGTTCAGAAAAGGTCATTTTTTTCCACTGCAAAAAAGTTCTTAATTTTCTTTTCAAAACTTCTTTTACTTTTCTATTAAACTCTAATTTGTCCACTTTTTTATCAATATCAATTATCTCACTTTGCACAAGATTTTTAGCTTCTTTATTTGAAAGTTCTTTGTAAGATTTATTTGTAACTTTTCGCCCATAAGTCCTAGTTGCAAAAAACAGATCTGGAAGTGTTGCAAAACCAACCTCTCTTGCAAGACCATAAACAGAGCCAGGATTTTTTGCTCCTCCTTCAACAAGATCAATCCAGATTCCTTTAAGAGAAATATCTGCAGAATCTGCTGTCTTCTGACCAGGCTTGTAACTATCTGAATACATTTCTAATCTTTCATCAATAATTCTTAACTCACGCACAAACTGGAAAAGCTCCTTAGTCATTTTCCCAATACCTTGCAAAAACTGACTAGCTTTGTCTTGCTGTAAACCCAATCTTTGCTGGGTAACACCAAAAAACGCTGAATTTTCAGATGCAGCAAATGAATCAATGACTTTATGGAAATTCTGATAACCATAATCCTGTCTATAAGAAGTAATCATCCAGTGATACATACCTTCTAAACTTTCTTCATGATCAATCAGAATAAGTCTGAATTTTTGAAGTGGCATAGGATAATCAGTGTACTGAAAATTATCCATCTGAACTTCTGCAAATTCTTGCTCAAGCTCATGTTCTTTTAGAAATTTGCCAAGAGCTGTTTTTGGCTCTTCCTCTTTTTTTTGTTTTATAAATAAACCCATTTTTAATATATATATAATAACATTATTTAAATACTTTTTCCTAAATTTATGAAAAACTAATTTCTCATTGCCTGATTGTTTTCCCAATCTAACTGAACAGTATAATAAATCAGGGAGTTTATAATATCGTAGCCAAATAATGCGCAATAATTTTT
>JAANXH010000012.1 GCA_018263355.1 Candidatus Woesearchaeota archaeon | reverse complement strand
GATCTTAGAAATTGAAGATTTCTGAGATGATCAGAAAAACAACGTTTTTCATACATATTAAACCTGTAAAATTTTCAAATAATAATTTTAGCAGAACATTTGTGCTGACCTTAAGATAATCAATTACAATATTTTGGTTGACAAGAATTACAGCTGCAATTCCTATGCTTAATGTAATCCAAGTAATATACGACTTATTGTGGTAGTCAATTCCTTTGTTTTGAAAGCATAAATTAATTGCAAAAATAATTGCAAAAATCAATATAGTCAGGATAAGTCCCTTATTTTATTTTGTATTGTGTTTATTTAAAAATTTTTTTATTTCGTCTGCAGAATTTACAATCAGATCTGCTTTTGAGAAATCCTGGTGTTTTGTGAATTCATTTGGAAAGGCAATGCAAATGCACCCTGCTGATTTTGCAGATTCTACTCCTACTCTGGTGTCTTCTATTACTAAACATTCCTCTGGTTTAAGATTTAGTTTTTGTGTTGTAATTAGATATGGATCAGGAGCAGGTTTTCGATTTTTACAGTCTTCAAATGTGACAATCACATCAAAAGTATTTTTTAGTTTTAGCCTTTGGATAAGTATGTTTGTTCCCCTGATTGAACCAGAAGTAGTTAAGCCCAATTTGTATCTGGATTTAATCTTTCTTAAAAATTCTAATGTTTTTGAAAAAACATTTACTTTTGGATATTGATCATAGTAATTTTCTGATTTTATCTTGTAAAATCTTTCCCATGAAAAGTCATATTTTGATATGAAATTTTTCTTAAAATCATTCGGATGCCTTCCAACAACTTGCATTTTGTCATTTTCTGTCAGAACTATTCCTAACTGACTAAAAGCATATTCTGCTGACTTAACATTTAAGGATTCAGAATCTATCAATACTCCATCCCTATCAAAGATTACTGCTTTTATCATTATCTAATCATGGCTTGAGATATCTTCTTTGTCTGTAAAAACATAATCCTTGAGTTCTTCCTCAAATTCCATGTCATGCTGTCTTAACCATTCAATTAGCATTGCAGCATGTTCTTTTTCTTCTTTTGCATTATGAAGCAATATTTTCTTTAATTGCTCATCTTTGCATGCATCTACCCTTTGATTGTAATAATTTACAGCTTCAAGTTCTTCTCTTAAAGAATCAATTGCTCTTCTTACTTCCTGAGTTTTGGATTGTGTTTTTTCTTCTTTTTCTTGTAACATTGTATCACCTATTGTAAATAATAAGCTTATGCTTTTATATTTTGCCCAAAGTGTTTGTGGAAAAAATCTGACATTGGCAGTTTTATGTGTATGGGCAGGGTAGTGTGTTTTTTCTTGAAACTCAAAAATATCCATTTGTGCTCAATTATGTTAAGCACAGCAGTGATATCATACAAAGGAGGTATTACTAACACTACTTTTTTTCCAACTCTCAAAAGCTCTCTGTAGAACTTTTCTGGATTTTGTACATGTTCTATTGTGTGGGAGCAAAGCACAGTTTTAAATTCATTATCTTTAAAAGGGAGTTTGTAGATGTTATCTATTTTTTTAAAATTTGGAACATTTGTGTGCTTGACAACATCTGCATTTACTCCTCCCCCATCTGTTTTTCCACAGCAAATATTAAGTCCCCAGATCTGACTTTTAAATATTGATTGTTTGATTATTTTGTAGCTGATAATATGAGATAACCATAGGTAAATAATTATTGCAAACAATACATATTGAATCATAATTATTGGATTTTTTTGAGTGTATATAAAATTTTAGGAAACTTTTTTATCAATAATTTTATAAAGTGACTAATTCAAATGGTTTACTAAGTGATAATTATCGCAAAAAAAACAAAGAAAAAAGAAAACAAATGTAATCCTAATTGCTGCACCACAGATTTTAGTAGCATGTGCAAGGGAGGAGCTATTTATGGGATGGGATTTATTGGTGCATTAGTGTATTTTATTTCAACTGCAACAAGTTTTTGGATGGGACTATTAGGAATCTTAAAGGCACTAGTTTGGCCCGCATTTGTTGTTCATGGATTATTCAAGTTATTTGGATTATAGTTAATTATTGCCTGATGCACTGCAATCCAGTTCAATTAGTGCTCCCAATGGCAATTCTTTTACTCCAATAGCTACTCTTGCTGGATATTTATCTTCAAAATATTCTGCATAGATTTTGTTAACTATTGAATAATTGCTCATATCAGTTAAATAAATTCTTACTTTTGTTAAGTTCTTTATTTCTAATCCTGCTTGTTTTAGAATTTCTATGACATTTTCCATAGCTTGCTTTGTCTGTGCTTGTATGCCTTCAACAAGTTTGCCATGTTTAAGTCCTATTTGTCCGGATAGTTCAACTTGGTTTTTGCATATTACTGCTTTTGAAAATGGAAAGTCTCCTGTTTTTATATGTTTCATACAAAATCTAATGGAATACTTGTTTTTAAGTTTATGGGTATTTAATATAAAACTTTCCATTCAAATAATTCCTAATTACTTTTTTGCTTGGAAGATACATTGGAGAAGGTAAATTGTCTAGGTCAAACCAATTCCACTTTGTTATTTTATCAGGTTCTGCTACTTTTGGCTCTCCTGAAAAATCATCACAAAACAAACCTATAGTTAAAAAATGTGCATTTTCTACTTTATCATTATTTACACAAACAACTTTTACTGAATTTAATTTTAATCCTGTTTCCTCTTTTGTTTCTCGTTTAGCGCATTGTTCAAAAGATTCTCCAAAATCTAATTTGCCGCCAGGTATTGTCCAGGTTCCAGCTCCATCCAGTAAACTTGTAGCTTTTTCTGGATCCATATGGCGTTTTCCGAGCAGTATCTTATTATCTCTAAGAATCATTACACCTACTCCAACTTTATTCTTTATTTGGAACACAACATACACAAGGACATTTTAATCCTTGAACTTTTCCAATATTTGTCTCATTATCATAGCAAGTTTCTCCAAGAGTATTTACTACCCTGCCATTTTTTCATAACACTCTTCGCGATTCAAGGAGCATCCATACATCAAAACCAAAACTAGAAGTAAAAAGATTAGTTTTCTCATATCTGGGTTTTTAATTTATGGATATATAAATTTTGTTATATGCAATTCAAAAACTATTTTTTTACTTAAAAACATGAGAGGATATTTCCTTACACCTCGTTTTTGAAAATATCCTTCTAGAAGGAAATCTTAATAAAATAGTATAATAATTAGGAGGTACATTTGGACCCAACGCATTCTGAGTAAAGATTCCAGTTCAATCATAATTTCTTAAACCATTTAATTATCTGCTTTCAGTATAATAAACAGGTGTGACATTCGGAATTATCTACAGAAGTTATTTTTTTGAGATAATATTATTTCCTAATATTAAAAAATCAATTTTTGAATCTAAAAACGTTCTAACAGCATCTTGAGGAGTTTCTACAATTGGTTCTCCTTTAATATTAAATGATGTGTTGAGTAAAACAGGGATATTGGTGATTTCATAAAACTGTTTTATCAACATAGATAATTTCTTATTTTGTTTTATGTTTACTGTTTGAATTCTTGAAGTATTATCTACATGAGTAACTGCTGGTATTTTCTTGTTTTTTACTGGGGCAACTAACAACATATGGGGGCTAGCTGTTTTAATTTCAAAATACTCTTGAACAAACTCTTCCAAAACAACTGGAGCAAAAGGTCTAAACCATTCTCTAAACTTGATGTTATTATTTAGCTTTTTTACCATTGCTTTACTGCAAGGATTACAAAGAATACTCCTATTTCCCAGAGCTCTTGGACCAAATTCGCTTCTACCTTGAAACCAGGCAATAATTTTGTCTTTCTTTAGCAACTCTGCAGTAATTTTAACTAGTTTTTCTAAGTTTGGTATTGTTTTCACATTAACTAGATTAGAGTTCTTTAATTGATTAATTTGAGAAGTATAGTTGTATTCTTTCCCTAAACAAAAGTTGTTATAATCTAAATCAACCAGATGGTTTGATTTTTTTTCATAAAAATAGTTTAATGCTTTTCCAAGAGACTGACCAGAATCCTTAGATGCAGGTTGAATAAAAATTTCTTCGAATTCTGTTTTTTTGACAATAAGACCATTTGCTACTGAATTCAATGCCACGCCTCCTGCCAAGCAAATCTTTTTACATTTAGTGATCTCAAACAGCCGGTTACAGTAAAATAAAACACATTCCTCTAAAATTTTTTGGGCTGCAAATGCAACATCTGCCTTGAAATTAAATTGATCTTTGTAGGATTCTTTAATGTGTGACAAAAACTTGTTGTATTCTCTTTTGAATTTGATTTTTCCGTCCTTTTTGTTAACCTTTATGTATTTTTTCAGCCTTTTCAAAATTTTATCTGTACCATAAGCTGAAAGACCCATTGTCTTTCCTCCCTCCAAAACCTTGAACCCGCAATGCAGAGTTAGATCCATGTAAAAAACTCCCAGAGAATTATGATACTCATAATTTGGAGATATTTTGTTGTTAAATTGATATGCCGGAGAGTAAAATGTTTCAATATTCTGAATTTTTCTTTGTTTTCCAAACCAAAAAGAAACTGTCTCCCTCATATCGCAATCATTTTCTTTTACACTTCCAAAAACATCAATGACTAAAATTGCAGCTTGTTTAAATTCTGAAGGGTAGAATGCTGAGGCTGCGTGGTTTTTGTGATGAGTATATTTCTCTGTTAAAAAAGACTCTTTTGTTTTGTTTAAGATTTCATCTCTTCCTATATTTATATCACTAAAATCAATATTTGCACAATCCAACAAGTAGGAAATTATTTTGTCTTTTATCCCATCTGGTTTAGATTTTATATTTAATTTCCCGAGTTGGTTTGTAGTATATGCATATGTTAAACGATTTTGGTCACAATTATACTTAATTCTGCTTATCCTTTCAATTTCAACTGCATATACTTTATTTTGGCTAATTAGTGTTGCTGAACCATCATGGGTTATAGTGACAAGTGCAAGTACATTCATGGTTATTTTATTCTAGGTTGAAACTTATAAATTTTCTGTTAATCTTTTTGAACATACTAAATAATTATGTCCAGATATTGGAAAATAGAGTTGATATTGTTCAGCATTTAGGAGAAGAAAACGCCATATCTAATTTCAAACATAGAGTGCATAAACTATTCAGCGAACTATAATCCTATTTTCTTACTGTGATGAAAATAGGTTCTATGACCAATATTTTGGTTTCTGCAGAATTGTGTGATTTTATTTTCAACTTTGTCCCAGTAGTTGTTTTTTGAAAAATAGATTTTTTTGTATTTCTCGATTAATTCTAGATGTTGTTTTTTGAGCCATTTTTTGATAGAGTTCCAGATTGATCCTCTAACATTCAAATTTTCAAACATATAATGATCTGAGTAGAGTTTTGTTTTGAGAATTATTTTTTTCCAATCTGTTAAATATGGTAATATGGGGCCAATAAAAACATAAGTTTTGATTCCTGCTTTGTTTAATCTTTTTAATGCTCTTATCCTGTTTTGAATAGGAGAAGCTTTGGGTTCTATTTGTTGGCGCAAATTATCATCCAAAGTTGTTATTGTCAGCCCTACTTCACAATTGCTAAATTGTTTTAATATATCTATGTCTCTTAATACAAGGTCTGATTTTGTTTGTATAGAGAGATTTGGCTCAAGAGGAATTAGTTTTTTCAAGATTTGTCTAGTTAATTTATACTTTTTTTCAAGTGCAATGTATGGGTCAGTTACAGATGAGAGAAAAACTGTTTTTCCCATATATTTAGTTGATTTTGCTGGGATTAAGTCTGGAGCGTTTATTTTTACATCCACAAACTCGCCCCATCTTTCTTTATGACCTG
Source organism: Candidatus Woesearchaeota archaeon (assembly GCA_018263355.1). Taxonomy (GTDB): domain Archaea; phylum Nanobdellota; class Nanobdellia; order Woesearchaeales; family JAGVZT01; genus JAANXH01. The sequence goes on along the minus strand of JAANXH010000012.1, from coordinate 36,619 downwards.
TAAACCTTTTCATAAATCTTGCATAGCAATAGATACAGGAATGCATGCAACCTGTGTATGGATTTATTACATAATCTGCATCAGGCAAGTTTGATTTTGTGATTATTGATGATGCTTTAACTTTTTTTATTATCATAATCTGTTTGTTTTATCTAACTTTATAAAATAATCGAATTGATATAAGAATCATACAAATATTTTTAAGGACGTAATCAAATTTTATCTGTATTAATTGGAATTATGTCTGATACTCATGACAATGCTGAAAATATTGAGAAAGCTGTTGAGATATTTAATGAACATAAAGTTCAGGTTGTTTTTCATCTAGGAGATTGGGCTTCTCCAACTGGTGCTGATTTTTATAATAAACTTGAAAAAGATTTTAAGACAATTTCTGTATTTGGAAATAATGATGGGGATAAGTACAGGTTTTTGATCTGGAAAAAAAGAATAATTGGGATATTGAATTTCACCTGGATGCAGTGCAGATAACTAAAGATAATAAAAAAATTGCTGCTTATCATGGTGATTCAGATATTATTGTTAATTCACTGGTTAAGTGTCAAGAATATGATGTTGTTTTAACAGGACATAATCATATTGCACATATAAAAAAGGTTGGAGACACCCTGCATATCAATCCTGGTGCAGTTAATGGACTAAGGAATGCAAAGAAAATCAAAGATGTTTCTGTTGCAATATATGATACAGAATCAGAAAAAGCTGAAATAATCAACCTGTAATCATTTTCTGCAAAAAACTCGAATCCAAGGATTTGTAGCGTACATATGTTTTTCCTTATTAATATAGGATTCAATAATATCAAATCCTGCTTTAACTAACATATTTTCTATTTCCTTTTTTTTGAAAAATGACCAAAATTTCTTTTTATTATCATATCTCTTGTCTGGTTTAAGGACTTCACCTTGACCTTGTTTTACAGAAATATAAAAAATCCCCTTTGGCTTTATTACCCTATATACCTCGCTTAATCCTTTTAAAATATCTTTTTTGGGGATATGTAAAAAACTGGCTTGTGCCCAAACCCCATCAAAATAATTGTCTTCAAATTCTAAGCTGCGAATATCCATAACCCTAAACTCTGCATTTTTTACTCTATTTTTGGCTGCCTTTATCATTTTTGTAGATAGGTCAATTCCAATGACTTTAAGTCCTTTTAAAGCAAATATCTTTGCATCTCTACCTGGTCCGCATCCTAAATCAAGAACTAATTTGTTTTTTCCAAGATATGAAAGAAACTTTTTAGAAACCTCAAAAGGATGTAATTCATCTGTGTTTTTAATATAATCTGCTACTATTTTATCATAAGTGTTTATTGTTATTTTTTCGAATTCATCCATAATATGTTTAAAAAAATTGAGTATTATAAATTTTACTGTAAAAGGTTGAATTCTGGTTTGGTAAAGAGCAAAGAAACTAGTAATGGTCTTTTAGTTCCTGGAAAAACTCTTTATAATCAGGAATATTTTTTATTGTTATTTCTGCTGTTCTGCTTCCAGTTGTGTTTACTGTAATTTTTCCATTATTAAACATTTTGTTTACCATCCCCTGTCTGTGATTTATATGGTCAATTTTACTTAATACAACAGATTTTTGTTTTTTATAGATAATTCCTGATTTTGATATAACTCTGTAAGGCTGGATTATGTAAGATTTAGCTTTCACTGACCAAATAAGTAAAGGTAGGGTTATTGGCAGCAATATGATTAATGGGAAAAAAATCACACTTATTAGGATTAAACCAAATAGGCTGTTTGACATATCTGGTTTTGCTACTAAGAGGGGTTTTGGTGAATAATTTTCAATATCTTGCTCAATTTGTTTTATTTTTTGAGAATTTGGTCTTTGGTAGAATATTAAATCAATTAATTCATCTTTAACACTTATATTATCAATAAAATTTATCTTAAAGTTGTTTGAAACAATAGATGTATTTTTTCCTTGCTGAACAATTTGCTCACCTGCAACATCAAATCTTATTGAGCCAAATCTAGAAAAAGGATATTGAGAAGTAGTAATATTTTTTATATTGTCATATAACACATAGTAATGTTGTTTAAAGAAAATCCCTACAGTAAAATAAATATAATCTTTATAAAATGTTAATTTTGAATTTTTGTAGTAATATGAGCTGTGTATTGCTGGACCAATAATAAATAGTAAAGTGGATACAAAAGCAATAACAAAAAACGGATTTAAGATGATTGTTGCAAGAAATGAGGCTATTAAAAGAATTATAGCGATGATAGTAATAGGTAGAATTGACTTAAGGAATTCTGTAACTTTAAAGTTTGAATCCATCTGGTAGAGAGTTTCCTGGTCCTTTATTCCTGATTTTGCCAGGATTGATTTGAAAAGGTTTTTTGTTTTTTTAATGTTAGAAAATTGTAGGCTTTGAGTAGAGCCAATTGACCAAAAAGCAATGCTGCATGTATCAAACCATTTATCTATGAAACTCTCTTTAAATACAATTGCCATTATTTTTTCATTGTTGAATTCTGTGTTTTTTTGTTTGATAAAATCATATCTTTGCTCCATGCTCTTGTTTTTAACCAGATATTTTGTTGAGTTTACTCTAATGATTTTACTTATGAACATAACAATCCATATAGGAAATAGTGGAAAGATAATGATAAATAAGGGAAGCATTATTAGTAGAGGTAAGATTGTTCTTTTGTTATCCATCTGAAATTGTGCTGTAGTTTTTGTGTCTTTACTTATTGATTTGGAAGAATACTCTTCATATTTGGCTTTGGATTTTGCTGTCTTGTGGACTTTTTGTAAGCCAACAAGAGATTTTAGTTTTCCGATTTGTTTGTCAATATTTTCTTCTAATTTTTGTCCATTAGCAATATTCTTAAAATGAATCTCTTGTTTTGAACCCTGACAACTGATCATCACATCATACAATCCAATTATTTTATCAACAAATGTCTGGGTTAATGTAGAGTCTGATAAATTCTCAATTGGTATAAATGAATAATTCTTGGTTAAAAATCCTTCATGATAAGTAATTGTATCTGAGTAAAGATTGTATACTCTGCTTTTTAGATCTAAAAATTGGAGTACTAAACGAAATAAAACATATATTAGAAATAAAGCAGAAAGTGGAAGAAAAATATACCAGTAATTCTTTGCAATACTAAATGCTCCAAATCCTATGTATGCTAACGTGAAAAAAACACCAAACATAGTAGCTATAAAGCTTTTAAAAACTTCAAAAAATACACCTATTGTTTTTGGTTGTTCTTGTTGGACCAGATTTGATTTTGAAAGCTTAAACCCATTATTTTCCATTATTTTTTCAATATATTTGTAAACTTTTTCTGGTTGGTCAAGAGAGGATAAATAAACCTCTGTTGCACTTGATCCTGCTGATTCAACTTGTATATCTCCTATTTCAAACAATTTATTTCTCAGAAAAGGCAGTTTCATAGTAACGTGTGTTATGTTTTTTATCACAAGCTCAACTTCAAAATCTGAAAATACTCCTCCTCCAATTAGAACTATCCTATTTGGATAAAACACGTATCTTGCTTTTTTGTAGCTAACTGAAAGTGCGTAATAATGAAGTATTTTTAAAAATATAAAAATAATTAGAAAAAATAGTGCAGGTATATCTAAAAAATGGTTAGTTACAAAGAATAGTACAACAAAAAAAATCAATGAATAGATAAATCTTATAATAAATGTGTAGTTTACAAATACAGATTTATTAGGTTTTAGTTCATGTGTTTCTGGCATTGTTTTTTTATTGGTTAGGACATATATATATCTTCTTATATAACCCAATTAAAGGATTTAAATACTTAACCTGTAACTTAAATGTTTATGAAGCTTATTTTGCAAAATTGCTAGAAACATAGGTTTGTTTTAGAAGTTCATATCCATAGATTTCAATTTCTGACTTAAAATCCTTATTTTCTAAACCAATAATTTTTTGTATATATTTTAATTCTGAATATTTTTCAATCATGTGTAAAACTCCTGGTAATTGCAAAGAGTGAAAAAATCGAACTATGTTTTCTCCTTTCAGTTCCCTATTCCAGGGTCTGTCTCTTAGTAGAATGATTTGTTCAAGGTTTATTTCTATTGTGGGATTGTCTTCTATCACAACATTATACATTGTGGTGTTGGTTTTGGCATCTTGCCTGAATCTTTTTGTTTTTATCCCATGATATTCTAACATCTTTTTTANACCCTCAGATTCATGGTTTGCGGTTACAATCTCTGCTTGAAAGTTTTCAAGTATATAATTAGCTACATATACAACTGAAGGATCTATTAATCCAATTTTAGTTGTATTCTGAGTGTATGCCAGATGAATATAATCAGCTGCTCCTAATAATTCGTCATTCTTTGTTTTAAATAATGGAATACCTAAAACTTTTCTTGCAAGTCCGAAATCCCACTTAGTGATATCCTCAAGAACTAAAGGTCGTTTGAGTTTTTTCCAAATTCTGTCAGCATATTCCTTATTGACTTTATCTAAAAAAAAGGAGTGTGAGTCTAATAAAACCCCGTCTGCATCAAGTAATACTTTCATTTAACCTTCCCAAAAAGTCACAGAACAGGAATTTATTTAAAAACTTTATTACTCAGATAGAAATATTATTTTTTGCAGTGATACACAAAAGCAGGCAGAATATTCCACCAAACTATCCTGGTTTTTTTAACTATCCTGAATTTAGAATCTAACAATTTTTTGAATCTAATCCCTTTTGGAAAAAAAACCCCAGTAAAATATGCAACTGTTAAAAACTCTCCTCCTTCTTCAAGAGATTTGTATGCAGCTGATAATAGTTCTTTTTGTAGATTGTTATCAAATACGGCCCAGGGCAAAGCAGAGATTATACAGCTACATTTTTCTACATCCTGTTTGGCTAAATATTTATCTACATTTTTAGCTGAATCATGATAAACTGTCGCCTTTGGACATTTTTTTTTTGTCTGTCTTACAAACTCCTGGTTTATTTCAATGGAGAAAAAAGTAGCACGAGAGTCAATTTTTTCAATTATTTGTTCAGTAATAACTCCATCACCTGAGCCAAATTCTACTATAGTTTCTTTTCTTGGTAAATCTGCGGTTTTTGTAATTAGTTTAGCTAAACCTTTAGATGATGGAGTGATTGCTCCTGTTTTAATTGGATTTTTTATATATTGTTTTACAAATTTCATTGAAAAAAATAAGTTTTGTTTACTTTATAAGTCTTTTTATGATAAAGTTTTTGGTATAATATCCTGTGTGAAGACCAATTTCACGAACAATAGTGAGATCTAAAACCAATAACCTGCTTCCATAATCAGTGCGTCTAATATTAGGTGAATAATTATACCAATTAGAAAAAATACATACAGCTCATCATATTCTTCCATTTTCTTTTTTTCAATATAATGAAAGTGATACAACAATAAACAGATACCTAAAACAAAAAAACCAAGAGTAAACCAATTAGCAGGATTTGAAGTAGTAGAAGCTAATTTATTGTAAAAAAAATCCTGTTTTAATTTAAAAATTGCCAATGTGCCTTGTTTAATTGCTGAAAAACCAAATTTAATCACATCAGGGACAAAGTTTCCAGCAAAGATGGACAAACTATATTCCCATTTATAATGAAGAAGATGAACCACTGTTAAACAAATTATTGCAGCTATTGTGTGAATCAAAACTCCTGGCATGTTTTTTTTAGATTTTTGAGATATATAAATTTAATGCTTAGTCTTAATGAAAGAGCAGAATATTTATATTAATTAATACCAAAGCTCTCTTCTATTTCTTAGGACTCCAAATTTTTTGTATTTAATCCTTGTTAAATCCTTTTCCCATACAAAATCCGGAAAACTACGTCCGCAGAGTTGGGAAAAGTCGTTACATAAAGGCGAAACCCAATCCTATAAATGAAGCAAAGGGTCAGCTCAAACAAAAAGGTTTAATAAATTAGATTAATTTAAGTTATTACATGGATACATTAGTTTTTCATAGAGGTGGAGGGAAATCATTAGATTATCCTCCAAATTGCATTCTTACAATAAAATGGGCAATGAATAATGGTGCAGAAGGTGTAGAATACGATGTTGCTGTTGCAAAATTTAATAATAATTATGAAATGGTTGTTATTGAACCAAAACTTTTAAAAGAAAATAAATTAGACGTTGATAATCTCAATTGGAATGATCTAAAAAAAGAAAATGGAGATTTCAGTTTAAAGGGTTTTATTTCTCTGATAATTCTTTTACCATATCTTGCCCAGATTTACTAAGTTTTAAATATATTGGTTTTCCATCTGGATTGATTGGTTCAATATATTTTTCTTCAATTAAAAGATCCACATGTTTCTTGATTCCGACATGTGTGATTTTCAACTTTTTTGCTATTATATTTAGAAAACAGGGTTTATTTAATTTAGAAAGCTCATCAATAATAAATAAAACACTTCTTCTTGTGTCAGCTCCTTTACTCCAATAAAAAAGAATAGACTTTGAAATCATTTTGTCTTTTCTTTAACTATCTTCAGAGACTTATATAATCCAAACGTTGCATAAGCCATTAAAGAAGCACCTATTATTGATGTTAATTGTTCAAGATAAAGTTGTATCTTTTCCGATATAATTCCTGTTAGCATCATACTCCAATGGTGAACTGCAAAAATAAATAATCCGGCAGAGAGCAAAATCCAGTATAACTCATGCTTGGTCTCTTTAGAGAGTTTAAAGCTAAAATATACTGCAAAAAGCAAAGCTACAGAAGCTAAAATAATCAACATTTGATGTATATCCATTTTGGCACCTCCTAGGTATGTTACTGTAGAAGTATTTTACATTTATATTACTTACTATTTACATTAAGGTTACATTAGAATTACAGAACAGTAACATTTATATATGGTTTCTTTATTTTAATACGAGAATGGAATGAGGTATATGAAAAAAATAAGTTTATTGATTTGTTTACTATTCATACGAATAGTTGTTGGATGTTCAAAAAATAATCCTACTCAAAATGTAGTTGCAGAATTACCAAGCGATTTATCAGAGCATAATTCTGCAGATGATTGCTGGGTTATTAAAGGTTATTATATTGATGAGAGAAATTTTATTTTGAGGGGGTAAAAAATGAAAAACACACTAAAAAGCATGTCCATTATCTTGGTTCTAAGTATGATAGTTCTAAGTGGTTGTGGAACAAAGGAAATTACAGGAAATGAAGTAATAGAACCAAAAGTTGACAATAAGCCAGAAGTAAAAAGAGAGGTACTTGCAGACAAACAATTTGTGGCGAAAACATCTGAATTACAACCTGGAGACGTATTAACCTTTCAAATTGGTGAAGAAGATGCTATTCTAGCAAATTTTAATGGAAAATTTATGGCTTATTATGCCAAGTGCCCAGTTCATAAACTAAAAGTTAAAGCAGGAGAAGTGGATGAAAATGAATTCGCATGTTCACATGGAACTTACAATTTTGATGGCACTGCAAAATCAGGAACACCTCTTCAGAACAATGCAATTTTAGATATAATCAACATAGAAGTTTTTAATGGCAATATCTATGTGAGTTAAAGTGGCATTAGGTGTTGATGTAGTAACTGCTTTTATGTATGGGTTGACAAGCTCTGTCACATTATGTTTAGTTGCTTGTCTTCCAGTCTATCTTCCTATTTTGTTTGGTTATGGTGATGATGCTAAAAAAGGAGCTAAACTCGCATTAGGGTTTGCTGTAGGAAGGTTTATTGGTTATTTCACTTTAGGGACAGTTGCTGCTTTAATGGGTGCTGCATTTTTGTATTTTTTTCAAAACACATTTCCTAAGATATCAACATGGCTAGTATTCATTTTTGGGTTCTTAACAATATTTTACGGCATCATGGTTTTAGCTAAAGCTAAACTAAAATTTTTTAATCATAAAAGCTGCAAAAATATGTTAAGCAAATCTAAACGGTTCGATAATCCTTTTGTTGGATCTGGCATACTTGGCTTTGCATCAACAATAACTCCTTGCGTTCCAGTATTTACATTTCTTCTTTTGCCTTTTGCTTTAGGTAAAGTTTTTAAAACTTCAGTTATCACTATTGCTTTTGGATTAGGAGCAAATGTAGTTTTCTTAGCCATCGGAATTCTTGTTTCATTTGGGATGAAAAATATAAACCAAAGATTCCATAATGTGAAAAGAAAACTTGAGATTTTTAGCGGAATTACTTTAATTGTCTTTGGAATGTTTTACATATTGTGGTCGACAGGACCTATTTTGTTTGGTTGGGAGTATCAAAATTATGTCTTGCCAACAGCAATTGATTTTGTGGATTTCTTTAAAGGATTATTGAGGTTGTAAATGGATAGATTCCAAAAAGCAAATATTGTAAAAAAAGGTCTTATTGCCTTGTTCATATTTGTTAGTTTAGCATTATTGTACATTGTTTTTTATCCTCTTCGAAATTTATCTTTTGGTTTGTTTTTTTATGATGTTGGAAGATTCTCTGGTCTTATGGCGTTTGTAATGATGTCATTTCTGATTTTTCTAGGAGATACAGCAAGATATTGGGATAAAATTATTGGCCTTGATAAGACGATAGTCTTTAACAAAAAATTCTCTTTTGCGATCCTTTTATTCGCATTGATACATCCAATCTCATTTATAATCTCTTCAAAATCATTCTTTGAATATATTGTTCCTGATTTTGCAGTTCTTCCTTTAGCGATCGGAGTAGTTGCATTCTATATTTTTATAGGAGTTATGATTGCATCCTCATTATATAAAAGAATTTCATATGCTATCTGGCAGTATATTCATGTTGCAATCTATTTTCTTTTCTTTTTTATTTTATATCATGGGTTCAAATACGGATCTGATTCAAATAATTGGCTGGTAAAAGGAATTTATTTAGTATTTCTTTTAGGAATAATTATTGGAATAATATATCGAACTTCTTATAAGATAAGGCAAAGATCAAGCAAATTTACAGTTAAAGAAGTTAGATGGGAAACAAAAGATACTTTCACTTTAATATTAAAGCAGCATAAGAAGATTAAGTTTAAAGCTGGACAATTTTGCTTCTTGAGATTAAATAAGAATAAACTATACGCAAGACACCCATTTACAATATCGAGTTCTCCAAATGATAGGGATTTGAGTTTTACAATAAAATTGCAAGGAAGATTTACTAAGACAGCATCTCAGCTTAAAGAAGGGGAAGAAGTAATCATAGAAGGGCCTTTTGGAACATTTACAATAGAAGATGATGCAAAAGACATTGTTCTTCTTGCAGGAGGCGTAGGAATAACGCCTTTTATGAGCATGATAAAAGATCACTTGCATAACAATAAATCAAAGAACATCATTTTGCTATATGGATCAAAAACAAAAGAAGACATAATTTTTAAGAAAGAGTTAGACCGCATTAATGAAAAATGGTTTATGAAGAAATATATTCTAAGCAATGATGACAATTATCATGAACTTTGTGAAAATGGTTATATTGATAAAGCCATGATAAAAAGGCATATTACAAATATTGATAATGCTAGGTTTTATGTCTGCGGTCCTGAACCAATGAAAGAATGTGTGAAAAAAGCATTGGGTGAATTAAGAGTTCATAAACAAAATATTATCATCGAAGATTTCTTTTGGTAAATAGTTCAAAGTTTTCTTGCCCCCCATCTATTTTAAAGAGAATTCCCTTTTTTACCCAATAGAAACTTAAATTTAATTATGACTAACATCTGGTTTAAGGGAAGTTTTTTGCGTAGCAAAAAATTTGGGAGAATAAGGAGTGAGCTTGGCGAACGACGAATGAACCCTTTAAACCCTGTTAAGTTCTTTTTCCATGCAACGTATGGGAAAATTTCGTCCGCAAAGTGAAATTTGAGTTCCCAATAAATTCGACTGAAGGGAGACTATATTTTAGGGAATTCTCTCCAATCGAGGGAACAAAGTGAGCCTTGAAGGAAATACATTAAGGGCAAGAAGTGGAGTTTATCAAAAGAAGCGAAGCTGATATGCTCAAAAAGCACTAGTATAAGTACTAAATATTCGGAAAATATACTGATGGTGGCGCGATGGAGTTTTCGTCAGAAAACGTAATAGGGCATGCAGAGCATGACCGTCGCTGCCTTCATCATCAGTATATTTTTCAACACATCCGAATAATATGTTTCTACACTATAGCTTTTTGCCATCCTGAAAATTTTTGATTTTCATGACGTCATAATAAAGTATCAAGGGGCAAGAAAACTACAAGTCAATAACACTTGAGTTGAATATTTTAAAACGAATAATTTAAAAAGTAAACAAATAAGCTTTATATTTATAGGGAGAAATCGGAAAATGGATAATAAAAAACTAGGCTTAATCATCATTGGTCTGAGTATTTTATTTAGTTTACTTATGTGGGGCTTCGCATCAAGGCTTACTGCATTACAAACTAATGCCTGTGCTTGTGCCGACACTTGTACTGCTCATGAACCTTCTTACTTAGTGCATGGCGGGATTGCAGTTATAGTTGGGACTCTTACTCTTGGTGTATATCTTCTTTTCTTTGAAAAGTCTCATGAAACTCTTGTGAAAAAACTCAAGGAAAATGCTTCTATAAAATCAAAAGAAGAAAGATTCAATCTGATATTAAAGGGATTGAAAGAGGATGAGAAAAGAGTGTTGACAGCTATAAAAAACCAAGATGGAATTACCCAACATACATTAGGGATCAGAACTGACATCCATAAATCAAAATTAAGTATAATTGTTGGGATGTTGGAAGATAAAGAACTTATCAAAAAGAAAAAGAAAGGCAGAACAAACCAGTTGTTTTTGCGAGTTAATTTGTCAAGAACTGCGGACTAAAGTCCACAGTGTGCAGTTCTTGATCACTCAAAAATTTTGAAGCTTGCTATGCGCTAAAGCCCTTAGTTTGTGCTTGCAAAATTTTTAATGTATCAAATTCTTCAGATTAAAAAAAACCGATATAAACAGTCTAAAACTATAATTATGCACTTTTGGCCGGTTTTAAGGCAACAGTTTACGGGCAAGATTATATTAAGCAGCACCTTTTTCTAAAGAATACATGAAATATAAACTCGAATATATTTTAGGGGTTATTGGCATCATAATAGTGTTAATACTAATATATTTCATACTTAGATAAATGGAGGTTTGAAACAAATGGGAAAACATAAGCATTCAAAACATAAGCATGATAAAATCAAAATAAAGAAAGTGAGAATTTGGCAGGCATCAACAGCAGTATTAAGCGTGCTGTTAATAATATCCTTTTTTATGGGGGAATTCGGAAACGGATCTGCAAATGGAGCTACTTTGAGCAGCAATGTTGTTGCAGACAAAACTGTTAAATTAATTAATGAAAACCTCATGCAGGGTCAGGCAACAGCTAAGCTTGAAGGAGTTGAAGAGTCCAATGGTATGTATCTACTTAAATTAAATATAAATGGAAAAGAAATGGAATCCTATGTTTCTAAGGATGGAAAAATGTTGTTTCCTCAAGCAGTTGATTTAACAAAGAAGCCACAACAACAGCAAAAAGAAGCTCAATCTGCTCCAACAAATCTTCAAAAATCTGATAAACCCAATGTTGAATTATTTGTTATGAGTCATTGTCCATATGGAACACAAATGGAAAAGGGAATGTTGCCTGTTGTTAAAGAGCTAGGGGATAAAATTGATTTTAAGGTAAAATTCGTAAATTATGCAATGCATGGTAAGAAAGAGCTTGATGAAGAATTAAGACAATATTGCATACAAAGAGATTACAATGACAAATACCTAACTTATTTAGGCAAGTTCCTTGAAACAGAGAGTTCAGCTAAGGCACTTGCTATTGCCGGACTTAGTGAATCAGATATAAGTCAGTGTGTAAAAGAAACTGATGAAAAGTATAAAGTCACTGAACTTTATGAAGACCCACAAAAAAGCGAGTGGAGGGGTAGATTCCCACCTTTCAAAGTGTATGATGCAGAAAACCAAAAATATGGGGTTAGAGGATCGCCAACTTTAGTTATCAATGGACAACAGGCACAAAGCGGAAGAGATGCTCAAAGCATTCTGAATACAATCTGCGGAACTTTCACTGATAAGCCTGAAGAATGTAATACAGACATGACTTCGTTTGGCACACCTGCACCAGGTTTCGGCTTTGACACTCAAGGAGGTTCAGCTACTGCAGCAGGATGCGGAGTTTAATTTTTTTTATTTTTATCCTGAGGTGATCGAATGATATGTATATTAGCTATGATCGTGTTTGGAATTCTTGGCATATTTAGTGCTACTCATAGAAAGATTGCTTTAGAAGCATTTGATTGTGTCTTTAGAAGAGTTACTTTAAGAAAATGTGAAACAGGTCTTGATAAAAGATTGAAAAGCCAAATTACTGGCAAGCTAATGAGAAAAAATCCTACTGTTGCAAGATTTACTTTTAGACATTTTGAGGGAATATCGTGGTTCTTTACAGTAATCTTTATTGTAAGCATTATTTACACAGGGATTGGCGGTTATAATTATTATCTATATGGCAACTGCAATGGCCCTAACGAAGATGGATTTTGCATATTTGATCCGTTGGGAAGTAACAGCAAAGTTTCAACTGCTCAAACAGAAGCATCTTGCTCTGTTGAACCGCAAACCAAAGAAAGTTTGTCTTTGGAAAATGTAAATTTGGAATCATTTCCAAAGATAGACCAAGGGGCGGAGAATGATGTGGTTTTCATAGGATGTTATGCTTGCCCTTACACAAGAGATTCATATCCAACTATAAAAAAACTAGCGGAAAGGCAAGATGTTAATTTTATATTTGCTCATCTTCCTGTAAAAGAGGATACTCGTTTCATTTCAAATATTTTGAATTGCATCAATGAAGTTGACAGCAAGAAGTTTGTAGAATTCAATGATGAGTTATTCTCAACAGATGTATCTGTACTCAGAAATGAAGATTATCTACTTAAGGTTGTTGAAAAAATTGGCCTGGATAAAGAAGCAATAAGACAATGCTCAGACACTGAAAGAATTCAGAACTTGACTAGGCTTCAGATATCTGAAATTCAAAAAACTGGAATTTATGGCACTCCAACAGTGTTTATCAATGGAGATGTAGTTGTAGGACCTAAGCCATATAGAGTATATAAGAGGTTATTAAAATGAATATTAATCAAATTAAAAAAGATTTTCCCATATACAATCAAAAAATAAATGGCATGATACCAATATATATGGATTCAGCATGTGTAACATTAAAACCTAATCAGGTTATTAAAGCTATTAATAAATATTATAAAGAGTTTCCTGCTTGTGCAGGAAGAAGTGGTCATACATATGGAAGAAAGGTTACAGAAGAAATTAATCATGCACGAAAAATCATGCAGGATTTTATTAGAGCAAAGAGAAAAGAAGAAATTGTTTTTACCAGGAATACCACTGAAGGAATAAACTTGATTGCTAATTCATTAAATCTTAAATCAGGAGATACAGTTTTAACAAGTGATAAAGAGCATAATAGTAACTTAATTCCTTTTCAATTGTTACAGGAGAAAGGAATAATTCATAAAATATTCAACTTTGGTGATATTGAAGATTTTAAATCTAAACTGACTGAAGATGTGAAACTTGTTTCAACAGTTTTTACTTCAAATTTAGATGGAACTTCCCAACCTATTGAAGAAATGATAAGATTAGCTCATAAAGATAAGAGTTTAATTTTAGTGGATGGAGCACAAGCAGTCCCTCATAAAGAAATCAATGTTAAGAAACTAGATGCTGATTTCTTGGTTTTTTCAGGACATAAAATGCTTGGTCCCAGTGGAACTGGTGTTTTATATGGTAAACTTCATTTACTGGAAGAATTAAAGCCATTCTTAGTTGGTGGGGACACAGTAAAGAACAGCACTTACACAGGTTATGAACCTGAAGATATTCCTGAACGATTTGAAGCAGGACTGCAAAATTACGCAGGAATCATTGGTCTAGCAGAGGCTGCAGAATATTTGAAAAAAATAGGTATGAAAAATATTGAAAAACATGAATATAAATTAAATCAATATATTTCAGGAAAATTAATTGATATGGGTATTACACTATTAGGAGATACTGATCCAAGTAAAAGAGGAGGTATAATAAGTTTCAATATTAAAGGGGTACATCATCATGAAGTTGCAGGGATACTTAATGAAAGTTCTAATATTATGATAAGATCAGGTATGCATTGTGTGCATTCATGGTTTAACAAGCATGGATTAGATGGTTCTGCAAGAATATCATTATATCTTTACAATACAAAAGAAGAATGTGATATATTAATAGAAGAAATTAGAAAGATTAAAAAATTTACAGAATAATGCAATTAAAATGACTAAAAAGAAGACTCACAGTCATCATGGACATCATCATGATAGTACTACCAATATTAAAACAGCGTTCTTCTTGAATTTATCTTTTACAATAATTGAAATTGTTGGGGGTATATTTACTCAGAATGCCTTGGGTCCAAATGTCAGACTGTTCGTCCTGATCATGCTCAGGAAGCTACGCTTCCCGACAGCCAGGGGCTTTAGACCCAACGCATTCTGAGTAAGGAATTATGATGAAAGAAAAACATAGCCATAAAACTGAGAAAAGTTGCTCTGCATGTGCAACAGATATCTTTGAAGAGAAAGTACCTTTCTGGAAACAGAAGGGTATTCTGATTATTATAATAGCAGGAATAATCTTTGGCATTGGACTATATTTGGAATTTTTAACAGAACAATATTTGTTTGCTCAGATTTTATTTCTTGTAGTTGTTCTAATCTCAGGTCATAACATCATAAAAAATGGACTTCTTTCTGTATGGAGAAAAAGATTGGATATGAATTTTCTAATGAGCATTGCAGCCGCAGGCGCTTTTTTAATTGGTCATGGTGAAGAAGGTGCAGCAGTTATATTTCTATTTTATATTGCTGAATTTTTAGAGGGTTATGCTGCTGAACGTGCAAGAAAATCAGTAACTTCTCTTCTAAAACTTGCACCAGAAATGGCAACAATAAGAAAAGATGGAAAAGACGTAAAAGTTCATATCCATGAAGTAAAGGTTGGAGACATTTTTATAGTTAAACCTGGTGATAGGATACCTTTAGATGGAATCGTAAATAAAGGAGCATCATCAGTAAACCAGGCTCCAATCACAGGAGAGAGCATGCCTGTTACTAAAACAAAAGGGGATAATGTCTTTGCTGGGACGATTAATGAAGAAGGTTATTTTGAGATAAAAGTAACTAAAAAATCTGATGAGACTACATTATCAAAAATGGTAAAAATTGTAGAAGAAGCACAAAAGGAGAAATCAAAAACAGAAGCATTCATTGATAAATTTGCTAAATATTACACTCCTATTGTCGTAATTCTGGCTTTCCTTGTAATGACCATTCCAACTCTTGTTTTTGGTTTAGAATTCAGCGAATGGTTTTATAGGGCATTAGTACTGCTTGTTGTTTCCTGTCCGTGTGCAGTAGCAATATCTACTCCAGTATCCATGGTTTCTGCAATTACCTCTGGAGCGAGAAATGGTGTTTTAATTAAAGGCAGTAACTTTATTGAGGAGATAAGGAATGTGAAAGTTGTTGTTTTTGACAAAACAGGAACATTAACAGAAGGCAAGCCAGAAGTAACAAATGTTATTGGTCTGAACAAATATTCAGATAAAGAACTTTTACAGATAGCCGCATCTTTGGAATCAAAGTCAAAACACCCTCTAGCAGAGGCAATAATTAGAAACGCTGGAAAAAAGAAGGTTAAATTAAAGAGAGTTTCTGAATTTAAGTCTGTCGCTGGAAAAGGTTTAAAAGGAAAGATTAATGGGAAACGGTTTTATGCTGGAAATAAGAGCTTCTTCAATGAAATTAAAATTCCAGAAAATCAGATAAAGAAACTTGAAAATGAAGGAAAAACCATTGTTTTAGTTGGCAATGATAATCATATTATTGGTCTAATCGCATTAATGGATAAAATAAGAGGTGCTTCTTCAAGCATGATAGAAGAACTGAAAGATAAAGGAATCAAAACAGTTATGCTTACAGGAGATAATGAACAAGTAGCAAGGGCTATTGCTGGAAAACTAAAAATTGGTAAGTTTTATGCGGAACTTTTACCAGAAGACAAGGTTAAAGTCATTGATGATCTGTTAAAAAAACATGAACATGTAGTTATGATTGGTGATGGGGTAAATGATGCTCCTGCTCTGGCTAAGGCTCATGTTGGAATTGCTATGGGTGCAATCGGTTCAGATGTAGCAATAGAAACTTCTGATATTGCCCTGATGCACGATGATTTAACAAAAGTTAATTATCTTATTGCTTTAAGCAAAAAAACAATGTCTGTTGTAAAACAAAATGTTTCGGTTGCGATTTTAATTAAAGGTTCTTTTGCAATTTTGGCATTTCCGGGGATTGTTACTTTATGGTTGGCTGTTGCTGTTGGGGATATGGGATTGAGTTTAGCTGTTATATTGAATTCTTTGAGGATTGGAAGAAAGAGGTAAGAAAAGTTTTTTATTAATATCCTCGCCAAAGGCAAGTCAAAATTTGCCATAGGCACTGCCCGGGCTTTCGTTTATTAGCGAGCCAACAAAAATTGAAACTAATCTATACATACCTTTTCAAAAGCTGAGCTTTATTTAGGAATTTAAGCTAATAAATGAAGATAATAAAGTTTTGTTAAGGCGCAGCCGTAGGCGAGAGCGCAGCGTGGTCGAGGTTTAAGTTCGGAACGAAGTGGAGAACATTAAACCGAAGAAGTCTCAAATTCTCCGAAGCACTAGGACTTTCCGTAGTTTTTGATTACTCTCAACTATAAAATTACTGGCGAAGCCAGACAAGAATTTAAGGTGACAATTTCTTTGTGAAAAAAACAAAAATTTATAAAATCAATTGCAGTATATAAATAAAAAAAGGTGATTATAATGAAAAAATTATTAAATTTGTTTGTTGTTATGCTGGTTGCTTTGGCAGTGCCGGTAGCGGCTCAAGAAGAGTCTACAGCAGATCCAGGCACAACACCTGACAGTTTTCTATGGGGATTGGAAAGAGCTATTGAAAATATAGACCTGTTATTGACATTTGATGTGGATGAAAAGATTGAGAAGCGACTTAGATATGCGGAAGAGCGTCTTAGTGAAATTGAAGTAATGGTAGACGCTGGAAATGTTGAGGCAGCACAGAAAGCCGGAAAATCACACGGAGAGTTTCTTTCTGATCTAAAACAAGAAGTGCGTGATGTTGAAGATGGTGACAGCGAAGCGGAACTGAAAAAAGAATTGGAAATTGAAAGAAAAGTTAGAGAACATAGACATAAAGTAGAGAATTTAAACAAAAAATTAAAGGTGAAGATAGAAGTTGAAGGACAGATAACACCTGAACAGCAAGTTCTGATAGATTCTGTCTTAGCTGGTCTTGAAGGACAGACTGGAGAAGTGGAAATAGAGATTGAGAATGAAAAAGGCAAGACAAAAATTAAAATTGAACAGGAATTAGGAAAGAGTGGCGATGATGTTGAAGATGGGCTTGAAGATGAGCTTGGTCTGGCTGAAGAGTTAAGAGAAGATGCACAAGAAGAAATAGAAGATCTTGAAGAAGAGCTGGCAGAGTTAAATGAAGAAGGAATAACTGTTCCAGAACGTATAACCTCTCTTTTTGAACAAGCCAAAACTGCTTTCGATGCTGGAGATTATAGAGAAGCTGAAAAACTGGCTGAACAAGCAGATGAAAGTTTAGAAGAAGTTGAGAAAGAAGCAGAAAGAGAGATTGAATTAGAGATTGAAGAAGGCAGAGCTAAGGTAGAAGTGGAAGTTGGCAAGAACAAATATAAATTCAGCTTAGATACTACTGACCAAGAGGTTATAATTGACGAAATTGTAGCAAGAACTGGCTTAAGTCGGGAAGAGGTAGTAAGTATTGCTGAGTTTGAGGTTGAAGAAGAGGAAGATAGAGATGATGCTTCTGAAGCTATTGACGATGCAGGAGAAGAAATATCTAAAGCTGAAGAAAAGATAGCCGAAGCAGAAGATAAAGGGAAAGAAACTTCTGCTGCTGAAGATAGGTTAGCTCAAGCACAAGAAAAATTAACTGAGGCAAAAGCAGCTTTTGAAGTTGGTAACATTGATGAAGCTGAAGAGCTTGCAGAAGAAGCTAGAGAACTTGCATCAGAAGCACGAATGAAATTCCTCGGAAAAACAGCCGAAGAGCTGAATGATGAAGAAGAGATAGAATGTGTTGAAGATACTGACTGTGGAGTAGGAGAATTCTGTGAAGACGGTGAATGTGAGGAATTAGAAGAAGACGAGTCTGAAGAGGAAGAAGAGTCTGAGGATGAGACTGAATCTGAAGAAGAGACAGAAAGCGAAGATGATGATAGATATGAGCGATACGATGATGATAGATATGAGCGATACGATGATGATAGATATGAGCAGTACGATGATGACAACCGTAGCACTCAAGAACAAACAAACGATACTACTACAAAAATTGATAAAACTACTTTTTCCATAGAAGAAGTAAATAAACATAACTCAAAAGATAATTGCTGGATCGTGATTGATAGTAACGTCTATGATGTAACTGAATTTATTGCATCAGGAGAACATAACTCCCAAATTATTAATGGATGTGGAATTGGTGCAACAGATATGTTTGAAGGAATAAAAAAACATGCTTCTCCAAAAGCAAAAAATCTCCTCGACCAATTTTTGATTGGGACTTTAGAGTAAAAAAATACTATGGACTTATACTCTCTTCTCTATGAAATTGGTAGATTATCTGGTCTTATTGGTTTTCTTTTTCTATCTATTCTTATAATTTCTGGAGATACAGCAAGATTTTTTGATAGATTTTTTGGAATGGATAAAATAATAAAATTCCAGAGAAAATTTTCATTAGCAACAGCGATGTTTGTGCTATTTCATCCAGTATTTTTTATAATCGCTGGTGTGTTGCCTTCTTACTTTGCACCCAATTTTATTTTCCCTCTAATATTAGGCATTATTTCCTTTCTCATTTTTATTTTTATTTCAATTGCTTCAAAACTTTATAAAAGAATTTCTTATAGTGCATGGCAGTATATACATATTTTAATTTATCTGCTTTTTTTCTTTAGTCTATACCACGCTATAAAGATAGGATCAGATTCTAGTTTCTTAGCAATTAAGGTTATTTATGGAACTTTATTTGTTTTTTTTATAATTGGAATTATTTACAGAACAAATTATAAGTTCAAACAAAGAAAAAATAAGTTTTATGTAAAAGGTGTTAAATGGGAAACAAAAGATACATTTACATTAATAGTTGAGCCACAGCAGAAGTTTTCTTTTAAGTCAGGACAATTTTGTTTTCTTAGATTGAATAGAAATAAGCTATATGCAAGACATCCATTTACTATATCTAGTGCTCCTGAGGACAAATATTTGAATTTTACAATAAAGAATACAGGGAGATTCACACAAGTAGCTTCTGAATTAAAAGAAGGAGAAGAAGTAATTATAGATGGGCCATTTGGGATTTTCACTCTTGAAGATATCAAAAAAGATTTGGTGTTTATTGCTGGCGGAGTGGGAATTACTCCTTTCATGAGCATGATAGAACATATTGTAGGAAGAGAAGCAAAAAATGATATTACTTTGCTTTATGGATCAAAAACAAGAAAAGATATAATTTTCAAGAACAAACTGGAGAGCATCAAAAAGAATTGGCTTAAAAAAGTGTTTGTTTTAAGTGGAGAATCATCAGACAGGTATGAAGAAGGTTATATTGATAAGGAAATTATTGAAAAATATGTAAAAGATACTAATAATGCAGTATTCTATATTTGCGGTCCAGAACTGATGAAAAAGAAGGTTATTAATGATTTGAAAGATTTAGGGATTAAAAAGAATAACATTAAGATAGAAAGTTTCTTTTGGTGACCGAAAAGTTTAAATATTAGTTATGATAATATTATCATATGAAAGAATTACCATATCGTTTGTTTTTCAAGGCATTTTCAAATAACACAAGATTTGAGATAATCAAATTATTGAGAAAAGGGCAAAAAAGCGTTACAGATATATGCAAAGAACTAAAATTTGAACAAAGCAGGGTTTCTCATAATTTAAAATGCCTGGAAGCGTGTGGTTTTGTATCTTCCAAATGGAAAGGCAAGAACAAAATTTACTCGCTTGATAAAAAATATATAATTCCTATTCTGAATAACATAGACAAACATATTGAAAAATATAACAAAAGGTTAGAATGCTGCGGCATTTTGAAAAATAAATCATGTGGAATAATAAAATAAGTCAGGAGGTGAAAAAATGAAACATAAGATAGAAGTATTTACAGCAGGTTGCCCGCTTTGTCTGGATACAATTAACGCTGTCAAGGAAGCGACTAAAGATTGTGGTTGTAAAGTTGTTGAGCAGAAGTGCGAAAGAACAGAATGTTGTGAGCCAGCAAAGAGTTATGGAGTAAAGGCTGTCCCAAGCATAGCCATAGACGGAAAAATAGCGCATGTGGGCAAATTATCTGCTGAAGAATTTAAACAATATATTTAGTTGGAATTTGTATGAGAAAAATAAATATCAAAGCAATAGGTATAGGTATAAAAGCAGGAATTTTATCTTCTTTATGTTGTATCCTGCCATTGATTTTGATAATTTTGGGATTGGCAAGCATAGGAACAGCATTAAAGATTGTCCAGTTTAAACCATATTTCATTGGATTAAGCATTGTTTTTTTAGTATCTTCTTTGATCTTGTTTTTCAAAAAGAATAAAACCTGTTGCAGAACAGATAAGCAATTCTTTATAGGAACAGCGATAGTAACACACATCTTAATTTTTGCATTGTTGCTCTATGTTTTTGTCCCAATTCTTGCTCCCTCTGTTTATACTAGAATTTCAACAAATACATTTGCAGTGAATTCTCCTGAGAATCATAAGCTCACATTAAAAATAAATGGAATGACTTGTTCTGGTTGTGCATATGGAATACAATATCAATTAGAGCAATTAGAAGGGGTTACAAAAGCAGAGATTAGTTTTTCAAAAGGAACTGGAGAAGTTATTTATAAACCAAATAAAATATCCACTAAACAGATTATAAAGAGTGAAGCTTTTTCAAGTTTATATTCTGCTGAAATAATCAAGGATGAATTAATGGGTGAATAAAATGGTAAAAGAAGAAATCAAAAATAATAAAAAATATTTTATTTGTGAAGAGTGCAAACTTAGATATAAAGAGAAAAGATGGGCTGAGAAATGCCAAGAATGGTGTAAAAAGTATAATAGCTGTAATATAGAAATTACAAAACATGCAATTAAATAATATTTCTCACGAAGTAAAAGACAAATTGTCCGTTAGGACTTAGGAAATCCCCCCAATAAATTCTTTTTCGTAGAAAAAGGCTAAATGTCCGTTAGGACTAAAGGCGGAAACCCCCCCCTTTAATAAATCTACACGACGATTGAAAATAACATCGGGTTTAAGGGAAGTTTTTTATTCAGAGTGGAGCGTAGCGACCTCGAATAAAAAAATTGGGAGAACGAACCTGCAAGGTGAGTGAACCCTTTAAACCCTGTTATACGCGTCTCGAAGAGACCAAGGTTTAGTGCAACGTTCCGTAGCGAAGCGAAGGAAAACCGAAGAGTTAAATTTTCACGATAATAAATTTCTCCGTAGGAGACTATATGTCCGTAGGATGAGGGGGAGTCCAGATTTTATTATTTTATAATCAATGGGAATGTAAAGTGCCAATGATTAACGGTAATATATAATTAAGAACTAATATCAAAGTTCCCAATAGTAGCCAATAATTTTTTTTAGTTTTTGATATGTTTTCAATAAAAAAAGGTATAAACAATGCTATTGATAGAATAGTTTTTATATCCATATTTAAATAAAATCCCCATTCTAATTTTGCCCAAATCATTCCTGATAAAAATCCAATAAAATATAATATATTTGAAATCGATAAAATCAAGTAATTTTTTTTAGTAAATGACTTTATAGTTACAAATATGTAACCTATATATGCAATTAAAGAAAGTACTATATGAATTATTCCCCAAATTATCATCTTTTTACTCCTTTAATTTTAATTAAAAAACGAATGATTAAAAATAAAATTGTTAATAATGAAAATGCTGCAAACACTGCGAACGATAAGATTGTTATTATTGAATTATTTTGTATAATATTCAAATCACTTCCCAAAAAAAGACTATGAATAATAACGAGAATAAATGAAATATATAATAATAGATGAATTTTTTCCATCTTTTAAATTTTATTTTTTGAATTATTTTTGGAGTGATTGATGTAAATATTATTATAATTAATAAATAAAAAGCTAATACTCCTAAGGATAATAGGATATTAATTTTTGATGAAAAATCGAACCAAAATATTTCTTTTAAACTCAATTCCCACATATATTTATCCCAGAGAGTGTTGACTATGTGCTACAAATACAATTATATTCTCCATAATAAAAAAGAGATTTAGGTACTTTTAAATATTGTTTATTTTTTAATTCTTCTCAAAAAAATCCCATACAATTGGTGTTATAGCAGAATACCATATATGACTTCCACCTTCAATCTTATAAAATTCTGTATCTTCTTTACAGTTAGGATAAGTCCAATGTTCTATCTCAAAATTACCTATGTTTAATTCTTCTTTATCTGCTGGTTTAGAGCAATCATTTAAATCTGCATATCCATCAATTGCTAATTCAGCTGTTGGTACTATGCCTTGAGGAAGTTCTTCATTAATAGACATATATTCTGATACAGGGTCATCTGTGGCATGAAACCTTAATACTGGTATTGATTTTCTTCTATCTAAGAAATCCTGTCCTGGAACTGAACATCCACCAATTCCGATTGCATTAATATCTATTCTTGTTAATCCTATATGCTGAGCCATGCCACAACCATTAGAAAATCCAGATACAAATAACTTGTTTATATTTAATTCATTATTAAATTTAGTTATTATTCCATTTATGAATTTATCGTCATCTGGTTTTCTTGAACTTGCATAGCATCTATTATCTGGCTCTGCATCAGGTCTTATGTTCCAGCATGTGTTCTTTTGTATATTATCCCCAGTAAATACTTCATTAATATTATTTGAAGTTCCCATTCCCTGTGGAAATACCATAATAAAATTCTCTTGGTTTGCTAAATCATCAAATTCTGTATCCTGTAATGATTTTTGAGATGTTCCTGTTGTTCCATGAAAAAATACTACTAAATCATAATTATTATTTGGATTAAATCCTGTAGGCAAATGAACTAAGTAATGCCTTTCAACTTGTATTCCTTCTTGAAATGTGTTTTTATTATCCTGCATTTTAATAGATAACTGGTGGGTTCCTGAACTTAATTCTGTTAAAGGTTCTCCAAAATCTTTTATTGGTTCTTCTTTATGTTTTGGCGGTTCTGGAGGCTTTAGTGGGGGTTCATTAGGCTCATTTATTTTTTTATCACGCCTTCCACAACATATTACTAAAATCATAATTATAATTAATATCAAGGCCAAGAAAACCTTTAATACCTTATTTTTAGTTGATTTTTCCATGTGATATATATCTTCTAATTATTTAAAAAATTAACTAGTTTGAAAAGATTTATTTATTCTTAGATATTGGATATGATATGTTTGAAAAGGAACAATTGATAAATTATTGGATTTTGTATTTTTTGATTTTGTTTTTGGTTCATAAATAAAAAATTGATCTAATGTAAATTTATCTTTATATGTAGCTTTATATCCTCTATGTTGACTAGCATCCCCATCTAAAACTAATTTTGTATTTACAATTATTGAAGCGTCCTTTTTAATAGGAGTTATGCCAATTATTTTATTTCCTTGTGAAAGTGAAATACTATTTTGACTTAATTCAAATCCGTTTGGCTCTAATTCAATGCTTACTTTATAAGGATTTCTTGTTATTTTTGAGCCACTAATTGAAAAAGATAATTCTAATTGATATTCTTTGTTAATTTCTAATTCTTTATCATAATTAAAATTATAGTTATAATTAAAACTATGTTCTCTTTCGCAAACATCACCACTTTTACTTGTATCTGAATTAGGAAGTGCTAAGACAGAAACAGGCATAATAAATAAAATCAATAGTGTAGTTAAAAGCAATAGTTTATTCATCATCATTTATAGTGATAGTACTTTATTAATAAATCTTATCATAAATTTCTTTTACCAAGTAAAAGGCAATATCATAAAAATCATAGATTTTTAGGACGCCAAAAATGTTCCATTTTTGAGCGTGTGCGTAGCACCTGGACTCCCCCTCTTTTGCTTCTTCCATAAAAATCAAAAATTTTTAGGGTGCCAGAAAACAAGATTTTCTGAGCATTTTTAAAAAAAGAATGAGATTTAGACTAGTGAAAATTTAATTGCGTATAACGTTTGCGCACTGTTATATTCCCCGAAGGGCTGAAATTTAGTGCAACGTCCCGAAGGGAAATTTCAGAGTTCAGGCAGGCAAAATTATTTCTTACAAACAAAAATCAAATTAAACGATATGAATTTCCAAAATATATTTTTCACATAAAAACTCCTGTTTCTTCCGATGGTAATCTCGCCAAAAAATTGTACTTCATTAAAACCACTTTCTGTAAAATATTCATGCCAAATACTAGGAGAATAGGTTGAGCAGTGGGTCTTGTCAATTATATTTGAAAGCGCTGTCGCCAATCCTCCAATAATTCCAAAATTATTCGGAACAGATCCTATTAGAATACCTCCCTCTTTAAGGGCATCGAATAATTTCTTAATAGTTTTCATTGGTTCCCCTAGATGTTCCAGTAAATTAAATACCATAATCACATCATAATAAGCTGGTTGCAACGAGATGTTTTCAATATTTCCTCTGCTAACATTATCTCCCAATATTCTCTTTGCCTTGTTTGTGGCATATTTAGAGAATTCAACTCCTTCAATATCAAAGTATTTTTCGGCTTCCTTAAGAAAATTTCCTTCCCCACATCCAACCTCTAATAATTTACCGCGTTTCTTATGTCTAATTAGTTCTCTGATACGGTTTCTATTTCTTTGAGATTCGGGCTTCTCTTTATAGAAAGCGTTTTCAAAATAATTCTTATCATAATCTTTTTTAATAATGCTCATAATTTAAGATTGTTTGAAAATATTTATAAATTTTGCCTGCCCGAATTGAACATTCGCATGCGTGTTCAACGCCCTGAGCGAAGCGAAAGTGCAACGTGGTCGAGGAATGCGAAGTATTCCGAAGAAGTTTTGGGGCGAAGGCGACTCATCTATATTAATTTAGAAGTAGTAAATATATAGAAAAGTTTAAATAGTTTGGAGTTATACCCATACTTATGACACAAAAAAATGATAATGAAGACTTAGAAAAGGTTACTGCTACAATAAGGAGTAAATCCAAAATCAGAAATAGATGTAGATTTGTGGGGGATCCTACAGGAGACCATTCTTATCAAGGAGAATTGTATGATTATGAAGGTATAGATTGTAGTATAACTTTGGATGATTCTGTAAGAGATAGTTATAGGGGGATAACTCATTTAATCTTTGGTTTAGGTCTTCATACATCATACTATGATGATGTGCCAAAAGATCACTTAGTAGAGAGGTACAAAGAAGCATCGAAAAAATTAAGTGAATTGGCCGATCAGATAAATGTAGGAGATATGGTGGAAATAGCAGTTTCTAAAGACCAATTTCAAAGAAATAGAACAGATTCTGCAGGTGATAGGGGAGGATATTATCCACCTATCAAATTTACACATGATCCTTGTCTTTGGAGAAGAGACTGTTTACTTTATTCTCCATTT
This sequence comes from Candidatus Woesearchaeota archaeon, assembly GCA_018263355.1. Lineage (GTDB taxonomy): Archaea > Nanobdellota > Nanobdellia > Woesearchaeales > JAGVZT01 > JAANXH01. Next base: position 10,755 of record JAANXH010000012.1, on the reverse strand, counting down.
GGTTATGAACCGATAAACCATGGTGATGGTAGGCGAACAGTAGATCCTGAAGTTAAAAATGTTAAAGTTATTCAAAAGAGCTAATAGATTTTTCTAAGTCGCCGAGCCCAAAAATTGCGTATAACATCGCGCTGTTAATAGACCCGAGGCGAAGCCGAGAGCCTGCAAGGCGTGGCTCGGAGCATAGCGGAGAGAGTAAAAATGAATTTTCTGGGTGGGTATTAAATTTGACGCGCGCTTTTGCTTCTTTTTCTAAAAGAAGATTATTTCTTTAGTTCAATACCAAAAGCAATTTTTCCCAAATCAACTATTTCAACAACTTTGAAGCCCACTGCTTCACACATTTTTTTGAACTCTTCTTTATCATATGATCTAGAAATTCCCCAAGCATCTGAATAGAATATTTCATTTTCTTCATCCACTTCAAATTTTACACCATAGGAGTTATAATAGTTCGTTCTCTCTTTTAGATTTCCTCTTTTCAAGGTTGTTATAAAACATTTTTCAGATGTGATTTTATACATTTCCTCGATCGCTTTATTGTCTTTTTCAATATTTCCTATAGTATTCCAAAGACACATACTTGTTTCAAAAGCGTTTTCTGGAAAAATCTCAGACATTTTTGTAACATCAACAACTTTGAAAGCTATTTTGTTGTTTTCTAATTTTTTTGCTTTGGATATTGCTTTTGAATTTAAATCTATCCCAACATATTTATCAGTTAAAGGGGAGAGAAACGCTGTTGCTCTACCTTCACCACAACCAACATCAATTAAGGATTTTGTGTGTGTTATTTTTCTTTCAATCCATTCTTTCTCTTTTTTGATATAAACCTGGTAGATTGGCGGAGCTTTCTCCGTTTCCCTAACACTTTCTGCTTTTTCAGTAGACATATTCATAATGAAATTAAGTAAGTTTATATTATTTTCTGCGATAGCAGACTATCTGTTTTCCGTCAGGAAAACTTGCGCGCGTCCTATTGGGTGGGTAAGAAAATTCATTTTTATTTCTATTAACATTGCGATTAAGAGAAGTTCGGTTTTGAGGCAACCCACAAAACCGAATTTGGATGGAGAAGTCTGCAAGTTTCTGGAACCTCTAAATCCTTGTTAGTTGCGTCGGAGTGCAACGACGACCAAGGGATAGTGCAACGATTTTTCACGAAGTGAAAAAATCCCGAAGAGTTTAGTTTAAGTTTAGATAAATTTCTCCGAAGGAGACTATATGTCCGAAGGACTAAAGAGTTGGGGCTTTTTTTAATATTAATTTAACAAATATAATAATTCATTTTTCTTTGTGTTCAGATGGGAATTAAATAAAGAATATGAATTCCAATCTAAATCAGATTCACTAAATAAAAAATAATCATTATCAGTGATTATAGAATAAATCCAAGAATTAACACTTTCATCATACCAAATATCTTCATTTAACAAATACACTTCACTATTTTCTCTATTTATGTTTCCTTGAAAAGAACCGTCTTGTGGTTCTATTATATATGCATTATCTAATTCTGATAAATCATTTATTGATTTTATTTCATTTTGAGTATACGCAATCATACAATGACCTGCTACATCTCCAAGTATCGGATCATATAAATTACCACAAATTATATTTGGATAAATATTATCTTTTATTTCTACTTTTGCAACATCATCTAAATACCAACTTTTTTGAAAATTTAACCAATATTTTGTTTCTCTATCTTCCGAATTTGGATATTTCCATCCTTCTAGTACTATATTATTATCTTCACATTGATTTAAAGCATAATTGTATTCTGCTTTGAAAAACAAAGAATAATCTTCACAATCACCACCATCATTTTTTAAAAAATCTTTAATTGAAGTTAGCTTATCCTCTTTTTCATAAATTGTTTCGTCGTATTTATATTCTAAATCTAATTTTTCTGAATTTATTAAATAAAAACATCCTAATTTAATTTTACATTCATTGTTTCTAATTTCAACACAATTATTATCAATTTGTCTTTTGACTCTTTTTTGTTCGGTGTTATCATCTAACAAGGAGTTTATTTTATACCATTCTAAAGATTCTTCAATTTCTTCTTGATAAGTATTAATATCGCTCAATAATAAGTTTGTTTCATCTTTTAAATTTGAATATTCTTCATCTAATTCTTCAAAATTTATTTCTAAATTCTGTTTTTCAGATTCTAAATTCTGTTTTTCAGATTTTAATTGATTAAAAGAAATATTAAGATTTGAAATATCTTTGTTTAAATTTGATATTTGTTCATTGCGGTTCTCTAATTCTTTTTTCTGATTTTCAATTTTATTATTCAAATTATTTATATTAAATATCAAAATTACTATAAGAATTAAAGTAATTACTAGTAATGTTTGAAAATAATATTTTTTAATATATTTTTTTAACATTAAATACTTAAGAATTTCACTAATTTATAAGATTTTCTTTTTTAATTTGCCCCAACTCTTTTTTTGGTTCTTTTTCTAAAAGAACGTTTAAACTTAAACTAAATTGTAACTAACATCAGGATCCTTGTTAGTTTCTTTTTCCATACAACGTATGGAAAAATTTCGCCCGAAAAGTTTTCAAAAATCCGTCTTAAAGGGCGAAGCCCCTTAAATGTTAAAGAATTAAGGGAAGGGGAACAAATAACTTCCATTTCGAGAAACTATAGAATTATTTAAATACTTAATAAAAAATATTGTATTATGAACCTCAAATATAATTTTAAATATGGGATTCTTGTTATAATGATATTAATCATCATCGGATGTAATACTCAAACTCCTGTTATTGATGTACCTAAAGAAAATACCCAAGAATCCATCGACAATCAAACTAATGAATTACCCACTAATAATGATCCTAGGTTACAAGGGTGTGATAAATTACCATTAATTGAAAAAGGTCTTGCAATTTCTTATCCAAGGTATAACTGTTATATAGATATCGCAGTTCAAGAAAAAGAAGTTAAGATTTGTGATTACATTGATACTGATTTTAAATATGAATGCTATTCTACTGTTGGAATTGAAGTAGGAGATATATCAATTTGCAATAAACTCCAAACGCAACTAAGTAAAGAAGTGTGCTATAAAGGAGTAGCAAGAACAACATCTGATTTTTCAAAATGTAAGTTAATTGAAAGAGATACTACGGAAGATCAATGTTATCTTGGAATATCTTATACATCCTTAAATATTGAATTGTGTGAGAATATTAAAGGTAAATCCGGAACTTTTTATGCGGAATGTATAAAAAATATTGCAATTAACAATGAAGATGAAACAATATGTGAAGATATCGCTTGGGATAAAATCAAAGATGAATGTTTTTTAGGACTTAAATCTTGTTCAAAAATAACTGATCCTGATTTAAATCAAAAATGTTTATCTTTTGAAGTTGATTTATCTGAATGTGAAAATGCAGATAATCTTGATGTATGTATGTTCAATATAGCAAAGGACGTATTAAATTCAAATGTATGTTCAAGAATTGCAAATTCTGCCTTGAAGTATGAATGCTATAGAAATATTGCAGTAGACACTCAAGACTCTTCTATTTGTGATAATATGCAATTGGGTAACGGTGTTAAAGAAACTGCAGTTGAAAGGTCTATCTCAAGATGCAATGCAGATGTTGAATCTGGAAACAAAGATTCTACATTTTATTAGATTGTTCCCCTTCCCTTTCTAGTTTTTAGGATTTTTGAAAATTGAAACTAACATCAGGATCCTTGTTAAGTGACCCGAACGAAGCGTAGCGAAGTGAGAATGCAATGGGGTTCGGAGCGAAGCGGAGAAAGTCGGGCGAAGGGGCCCGTTACTTCTTCTTAAGTCTTAAATAAATATATTTTATAGTTGATGAAAAAATATAATATCCAATAATCCAAACAATAATTTGCTCTATCCCTGTAAACAGTAAAAATAACAAAAATGTTGGAATACCTAAAACCAAAGTGAAAATGATATTGAATTTATTTGGTTTGAAAAACAATTTCAATTCTTTTCTTTTAAAAAGATATACTATGAAACCAATAACAACGCCTATTGCAATCAAATAACCAAATAAATATGGGAGTGTATTAACATTTGGATTGGTTAATATAAATCCAAAAAATTGTAAATGTAATTTTGTGGCGTGAGGACACATTCCACCACCTCCACCTGTTAAATGACAATAATCTCTCATACCACCCTCATTAACTACAAAATCACCAAGTTTGTAAACATTTTCAAAATAACAATTACCTACATTATCTGGGTTGTATCTGCTATTTTTATTATTTTCAATTAAGGTTTCGTCATAAGGGACAATTTCTGTTCTTTCATGAGTAAAGTATCTGTGTTCTTTCGAATTGTACTCCTTAAACAAATTTATCAATTCTGGTTTTACAGATTCAACATCTTCTTGACAGTTAGATGTTAGGAAATCAAAGTTTTCATCAACTGATTCAAATTTGTAACCAGAAGATAATGTTAGTTTTTCATTGTAAAATCTGTATCCTTGAGGCAGTTCATTTTCATCTAATGTATTCGTTGGAGTACAGGAAATACTGATATAATTTGGAGCAGGAGAACAGGCAAAAACAGAATCGGAAAGGGATAGAGCAAATACAATTAAAATTGTAAATAGTAGTATTTTTTTCATCATATAATATACTTTAGTTCAATTATTATTTAAATCTTGTTATGATTTTAGATTTAAGCGCCCCGTAGCCCAATTGCACATAACATCCGAATTAAGCGAAGTTTGATTTTCCCTCGTGTAGCCGAAGGCGGAACAGAGATGGAAAATTAAATTTTGGAGAACGAGAAGCGAGGAGGCGAGCGACGAGTGAACTGCTTAATTCGTGTTATATTCCTTTACCCTACGAGTGAAACAAAGTGGGGTAAAGTTGCGTCCGCAAAGTTCTACCTCTTTGGCTTTTTTTTAAAACCTAATAACCGTAGAATTGAATATAACATTGGGCTTATGCGAAGTGATTTAACTTCTAGGCGTGTCAACACGTAGGTTAGGGTGTAGTGTTAAGGTGAAGATTAAAGCATTTGGGAGAGGAACGAATTTTGCTTGGCAAAATAGCCGAAGGCGGTCGTTCCGAACCGTATAAGCCCTGTTAAATACTTTCCCAGTTACGAGCAAACATTTAAAGAAATACAGCGACTTTAAGAAGCAGGTTCTTTCAAGTTACACAATCAATATTTACAACGATATGTTTGCGGAGTTCTGGGAAATTTCGTTCCGAAAAGTAAAATTTCCATTTCCAATAAATTCGACCGTAGGGAGTGTATATCATAAAAATCAAAGATTTTTAGGATGCAAAGAAAAACCAAGTTTTTCTTGCACAAAAAATGCGTAGCATTTTTACGTGCCAAAAATGTTCCATTTTTGAGCATGTGCGTAGCACTGGAGAGTTCCGTTCCTTCAAGCACGAAGTGCCATAGAGAACAAGTATCGAGGGGAGTTCTTTTTTCATCAAAGCCGAAGGCTCATCAAGTCAATACATCAAGGGGGAGTTCCGTTCAATCAGTGCGAACAAAGTGAGCTATCAAGAACAAGTATCTAGGGGCGAGAAAACTTAATCAAGTTTAAACAAATTTAACATTATTTTATAGAAAGGTATAATCAAAGCTGCAATTATTGGGATTACCATAATTATCTCTATTGGTGCAGATGTAAAAGGAATAGTTATTCCTGTCATGGTGCTTGTTAATACAGCATCATATCCTCTAATTCCAGTATTTAGAAGTATTACTTCTATAGGTGTAGTGATAATAGTTACAAATAACAAATAAAGCCAGAATTTTGCTTTTTCAGTATATTTGCTGAATAGCTTATCTACTAGTAGCATGGAAACCATAAAGATATTCACCCATCCTAATGTGATGATCCACGATACATCATGATAAATGAATGTCCACCTATGCAATAGAAAATTTCTCCACATTGGTTCACTCATAATTTCAAAGAGTAAAACAGCAATAAATAAAACAAGCATTTTCTGTAAGATGTTCTTATAATTATTTTTCTTCATATAAAACCAGATTCCTACAGATACCAAAATCATGCTTATTTCAAAAATCAATATTCCACTCATTTTGATGATTTCCTCTTTAATTTGGATTCATTAATGTTAAGCAAAGATTCCCAATAAAGATTAAATGATAAAACTAATGCCATGAAAACAGGGATATAATAAATGGCTTCTATTGGAACTGGACCAATTGTTATTCCGCTAAGTGTATTCTTAACAGCTTCAGAGTATTCTCTAATGTCCAATCCAAGAACAACCCATTCTGCAAAGAATCCGACAATGCCAATCAGAATCAAGTTAATAAAGAATTTTAACCTGTTAGAAAAAGAAGGAAAATACATATCTGTAATAGATCTCATTACGATAATTATTGTTGCCCAACCTAAACCTATTATCCAACTTACGTCTAAGTATAGGTAAGCCCATGGTGCTAAACCTTTATTTAACCAAAGTGCCTGAGTAAAATATTCAAACAATAGGACTGCAATTAATGCTAATCCGAATTTCTTGAAGATATGCTTATCTGACTTAAATAAGATTAACGAGAAAACCAATGCTAGTACGATTATGGATATCTCAAATATCATATTACTTCTAATTTACCAATATTTATATATAAATGTTTCTTTTTAAGTGCTATAATGAAATTGGCAGTTAATGAGATAGGCAATAAGGCAAAAAATTTGTTATTACTTAAGAATTCGTACAATGTTCCTGCTTTCTTTAGCATTCCCTCTAATGAGATATATAAGATTTTAGAAAAAATTGGAATTAGTAAAAATGAAATAAATAAAGCATTTGATAATGACTCTAAAAATAGGCAGTTAATAAGGGATAAGATAATTAAAAGCGGATTAAACCTGAATTTTCTAAATCTAAATGAGTTGGATAAGAAACTAATAGTCCGTTCATCTGCATTAGGTGAAGATGGGAAGAAACATAGTTTTGCAGGGATTTATGAATCAAAAATTACAGAAAATAATAAACAATTTGAAGAGGATTTCAAGTATGTCTTAAGTTCGGCATTTTCAGAAAGAGTTTGGAATTATTGTAAATTAATTGGCATGAACACCTTTCCAGAGATATCGTTGATAGTTCAAAATTACATTGATCCAGAATATTCAGGCATTACATTCACTCAAACCGAATATAATAATAAAAAGGGAATGTTGATCAATGCGGTTAAAGGACATGGAGAAAATGCTGTTCTGGGAAAAGGAGTTAATGAGATATTTATTCAATATAATAAAATTCCGAAAAACAATATACCTAATAAAATCTTAAAAGAAGTAACTCAAAATTGCAGAAAAATAGAATCCTATTTTAATAAACCTCAAGATATAGAGTGGTGTTACGCTAATGATAAACTCTGGATATTGCAATCAAGAGCAATAACAAAGAATGTGCATGAACAAATTAATGTATGGGATAATTCAAATATAGCTGAAAGCTACAGCGGAATTGTATTGCCTCTAACCTGCTCTTTTGCAAAATTCATCTATACGCAAGTATATAGAGATTTAGCAATAACATCAAACATTAATCCCAGAAAAATTGAGAAATATTCGGATGTTTTTGAGAATCTGCTTGGATTTTTCTATGGAAGATTTTATTATAATATTCTAAATTGGTATAAGATGCTTACCCTATTCCCTGGCTATGAAAGAAATAAGAGAAATCTAGATATGATGATCTCTGCAAAAAACAGGGCAGAACTGAATAAGGAGCACCATCAGAATGTAAATCTCATAGATAAGCTCCGTTATTACCCATACATTATTTATAGGATTTTTAGATTTGAGAAGGATATTAGGAAATTCAAAAAAGATGTAAAAAATTATTTGAGACATGCCAAAGAGAATAATTTTGAGCAAGCTGAACTAAATAAACTATGGATGTGGTTTGAGGATTTTCAGGAAAATCTGCTTAAAAAATGGAGCATAACAGTAGACAATGATTTTCTAGCAATGACTTGGTTTGGTTTTTTTAAAAAATATGCAAAAAGATATGGGCTTAATGACAGCCAGATACTTTCTCAGATTACTTCTATTAAATCATTAGTTAGTGCTCAACAGGTAAATGCTCTTAGGAATTTATCTGAGGAATTTTATAAGAATAATAAACTAATAACTCTTGCCAAAAATTCTAATTGGAATCTATGCTACAAAGAGATGATGAATGATGTATCTCTGAATAATCTAATTGAAGAATATTTAAGTTTATATGGGGGAAGATTTGCCAATGAACTTAAGTTAGAAGCGAAAGACTTAGATTCTGATCCTGAATTTTTACCGCAACTATTGTACCAATATAAAACAAGAAATAAGAAGAAAACATTAAATGGAGAAAAAATAAATCTTCCTTTTTATAAGGGGCTTGTATTGAATATTCTTTCAAAGAGATCAAAGCACTATTTAAAACATAGGGAGGAACTAAGGTTATTACGGTCTCAGGCATTTAGTTATACAAGAAGATTATTTATTGCAATCGGTAAGAAATTAGAGACTAAAAGAATAATAGATAATTTTAATGATATTTTTTACCTGAAGCTAGATGAAATCGAAACAGCTATTAAAAATGATAACTCGGAATTAAAAGAGATTATAGTTAGAAGAAAAAAGGAATATGCAGAATATGAAAAAGTTGAATTAGGCAATGTATTAGTTACTAGAGGTAATGAATTACCAAAACAAAAGGATTTTAAGAAAATAAAATGTTCAAAGCAGTTAAAAGGCATTGGATGCTCATCAGGAATCGTATCTGGAAAGATAACAGTTATGCATGAATTTAAATTGCCAAAAAAACCATTAGAGATTGTTGTTGTTAAACATACAGATCCTGGATGGACTCCTTTATTTGGAATCTGCAAAGGGCTTATTGTAGAAAATGGAGGATTATTGTCTCATGCTGCCATAATTTCAAGAGAATTGAATCTTCCTTGTATCATAGGAGTTGAAAATGCAACAAAATTATTAAAGGATGGACAGAATATCAATATGGATGGAAACACTGGAAAAATAAGCATTGAATAAAAATGGAAATAATCAAATATAAGCATGAAAAAGAGAAGATTGAAGAGTATATTAATTTCTTAAAAATCCATTATTCTGATGATTTAAGGATTACAGGTCAATTAGCTAATACTAGGAAATTGTTAGATATAGATAATCCTTTTTTTGAACATGGGGAAATCTGTAATTACATAATTCAAGAGGATGGAAAGACACTAGGTCATTGTTCAGCTATTTTAGATAATAGGAATAAAGACATAGGTTTAATTGGGTTTTATGATTGTGTTAAAGATGAGAAAGTTAGTGGTCTGTTATTAGATAAATGCATTAATTGGTTAAGAACAAAAGGATGTTCGAAATTTAGGGGACCTGTTAATCTAACAATATGGCACAATTATAGATTTATCTCTAGATGCAAAAGAAAGCCAGATTTGTTTGACCCATTTAGTAAAGATTATTATATTGATTTTTGGAAGAAAAAAGGATTTACAAATGCAGGGAAATATGTTTCTGCTGTAAGACAAGACTTCAATTATGTAATACCTTATACTAAGAAAGCTCATGATGATTTGTCAGGGTATGGATTCAGGTTAAGAAAATTCAATAAAAATTCAGATGACTTAAAGATAATTTTAGAACTAGCGAATCAAATATTCGCTGAAAGCTGGAATTTTGTGCCTTTATCTTTTGAAGAGTTTGAATATCTTTATCAGGATATTATGAATAATGTTGATCTGTCATTTATTGAGATTGCAGAAGATAAAGAAAAAAAGCCTATTGGTTTTTGTTTTTCATTGCCAAATCCTTACAATAAGGAGCAGATAATTCTTAAGACAATAGGAGTTTTACCAGAGTTGAGAAGACAAAATATAGCTGGTGCATTGCTTTATTCACAACATATAAGAGCAAAAGATGAGGGATTTAAGGAGTTTTATTATCCCTTGATTAGAGTAGGGAATAATGTAACAAAATTTCCTTATGAAGGATATGAAATAATAACAGAATATGAAGTTTTTGAGCTTAGTTAAGATATATTTTTTCTCCAGATTTTACTCTTTCTAATAAGCATGATGGAACAAGTTTATTATTATATATCATTGCGTCTGGGCAGCTATTACATATATCCCACGAATCCTTAATTTTATCAGGAGCATCTATTAAAAGAACAACTTGCGAATTAATATAATCTCCATTGTATTTTTTTGAATTTTTTATTATTGTTCTAACAGATTTATTAGTAAATCCAGATAATAATTTTGACATTTTAATAGGTTTATTATTGATTGTAATAAAATGCTTATGCTTCTTTTTGTAGTATCTTTCCTGTATAGATTTATAGAACTTATCATCAAAGGAGCCTAAAAACCTTCCTTTTTTATAAGTAGAAAGGGAAAATAGCCAGGAAACGCCATTGAATTTACTCTTGCCAAGATAAGCGCAGTAAGACAATCCAAATGCATCTTTGACAGCTGAACTAGCCTCTTGCATGGTTAAGGTTAAACTTTTATCAAGGGTTTTATTAGGGAGCATTTCTTTTATTGTGGTAAATACAACTAAGTTGATGATATCAGAATTTGTTTGATAAAAATCTGCTAAGATTGGCAAGTCAGAAATATTCTTTTTAGAAAGAGGCATGATGAATCCAAGATTTACTTCTCCAACTTTTCTGAATAACTCGCAATATCTTTGCCTTATCTTATTCATCTCTTTTTC
>JAANXH010000011.1 GCA_018263355.1 Candidatus Woesearchaeota archaeon | reverse complement strand
TGTGCTCTTCCGATCTGAAAAACTCGTTCTTATCTAACTATGATTGGAATTTTTATTGGGATTGCAGCTGTGGTTGCATTGATTGGGATGGGGGAGGGACTTAGAACTGCTGTTGTTTCCCAGTTTGGATTTTTAGGTACAGATATCCTGTCAGTACAGGGTGCTGGTCTTTCAACAGCAGGTCCACCTGGCACAGGAGTTGTTAATCCTTTATCAGATGATCTTTCAAAAAAAATCAATAATGTTAGAGGAGTAAATGTTGCTTTTGATCGGCACATGGAAAGTGCTTCAATTGAATTTAATGATAATCAGGTTATTGCTATGGTTCTTTCAATGCCAGAAGGAGAACTGAGAAAAATTGTTGAGACTATGATTAATTTGAAAACAGATTATGGAAGACTGCTTAAGGATTCTGATCAGCACAAAATTGTAGTTGGAAATGATTTTACTCAAAAAACAACTTTTGGAAGAACTGTTAAAGTTGGTGATAAGCTTAGTATTAATGATAAGGAGTTTGAGGTAGTAGGAATTTTAGAAAAAAAGGGGAACTTTATGTTTGATCAGGTTGTTTTAATAAATGTTGATGTGATGCTGGATTTATTTGGTGATGATGGTACTGTTGATTTAATTGGTGTTCAGGTTAAAGATGAAAAACAGATTAATGAGGTTAAAGCAGATATTGAAAAATTACTTAGAAAAGAAAGAAATGTTAAAAAAGGAAAAGAAGATTTTTCTGTTGAAAGCCCCCAGAGCATGATTGAATCTTTTAATAGTACTTTGTTTGCAGTGCAGCTTTTTGTTTATATTATTGCAATTATCTCTTTATTAGTTGGTGGTGTTGGGATTATGAACACGATGTATACTTCTGTTTTAGAAAGAACAGATGAGATTGGAGTTATGAAAGCTGTAGGTGCGCGAAATTCAACAATTTTTACTTTATTTTTCCTTGAGTCTGGATTACTTGGTATGGTTGGAGGCACAATTGGTATTTTATTTGGTTATGTTTTGGCTTATGGTGGAGCTTATGCTGGAAGAATTGCACTTGGTTCTTCACTTATCCAAGCACATATTAGTCCTTGGCTTGCAGTTTTATCATTGTTATTTTCATTTGTTCTCGGAACTATTGCTGGTTTGCTGCCTGCTATTCAGGCTTCAAAGTTGACCCCAGTTGATGCATTGAATTATTCAAAATGATAGATTTAATAAAATATATATTTAGGAATGTCAAGCACAGAAAGCTTAGAAGTTGGCTGACTGTCTTGTCTATTTTAATTGGTATTACAGCTGTTTTTGCAATCCTGAGTTTTGGACTGGGACTTCAAAATTATATGAATACTTTAGCAGATGAAGCTGGAGCAGATAAGCTTTATATTCAGGCTAAAGGCGTTGGTGCTCCTGGTACTGATGAAAATTTTATGATAACACAGGATGACATTGATTTTGTCAGTAGGATAAGGGGTGTTGAAGAAATTACTGCAATTTATATGGACGCTGGCTCTGTTGAATATAAAGATCAGATTATTTATGCTTTTGTTATGGGTATTAATACAGATGAGATGGAACTTTTTGAGGAATCTTTTGCTTTTGAGATAGAAGAAGGAAGAGCACTTAAAGATGATGATGAAGGTAAAGTTACTTTAGGATACAGATACAGAATTGAGGATAAGGCATATGAAAAACCTGTCAGATTAGGTGATGAGGTAAAGATTAATGATAAGGTTTTTGATGTTGTAGGTTTTTATGAAGAAGTTGGAAATCCTGCAGATGATATTAATGTTTATCTGACTAAATCCGAGTTTGAAAGTCTTTACAATATTAAAGATGAGTATGGGTTTGCTATGGTTAAAAGTGAGAAAGGAGTTTTACCCTCTGAATTATCTGAAAAAATAACTGAAAAGCTTAGAAAACACAAAGACCAAAAAGAAGGTAAAGAAGACTTTTATGTACAAACTTTTGAGGATATTTTACAAACCTTTGGAGTTATAGTTAATGTGCTAAATGGAGTTTTAATTTTAATTGCACTGATCTCTGTGGTTGTTGCTTGTGTTAATATTATGAATACTATGTATACTGCTGTTTTAGAAAGAACCAAGGAGATTGGAATCATGAAAGCTATTGGAAGCACAAATAGTAGAATACTAACCATTTTCTTGTTAGAATCAGGTATTTTAGGATTAATCGGGGGAGCTGTTGGGATAGGATTTGGTTATTTAATAGCAACTATTGGTGGAAAGATTGCAGCAGATTCTGGTTTTGCTGCTTTGCAGCCAATTTTCCCTTGGTATCTAACTGTTGGATGTTTAGTTTTTTCATTTCTTGTTGGTGGAGTTGCTGGATTGCTTCCGTCACTGCAAGCTTCAAAGCAAAAACCAGTTGATAGCTTAAGATATGAATAAAAAATTAAAGTTGGTCAATCACTGAATTAAATCCTTTCATATCAACAGCGTAAACTCCGGGTCTATCTTGCATATCTTTATAATAATTGTATCTATCCAAAAGAATTCCTTTCATACCTAGTTTTATTGCTGATCTGATTACCTTAATAGAATCATCAACCACAATACAGTTCTTTGGCTGAGTATTTGCCGCTTTCAGCACTTTTTCCCAAAATCCCTTTTTTGGTTTATCTATTGGATCCCCAACAAAGATTCTTTCTGGTGGAATAAACTTACAAATCCCTTGCAGTTTTAACCTTTGAATCTTCTTTTTAATAGCATATTCTGGATTATAAATTATCCTTTGTCCTTTAAAATTCAGAATACCATCACTGGAAGTGATAATAAACCTTGGATTTTTGGAATTTCTCAAAAACTTTTTAGAATCTTCATAAACCTGAAACTCAACACCAGTTGCTTTCCAGTATTCATCAACAATATTTTTAATTTCTTTACCCTCTGATTTAATTGAATATTTATTAAAAAGATATTTTAACCTCAAACCTCTGCTCCACATAAAGTTTTTTCCCTTAAAATTTTCTGGGACTTCAATGTCAAATTTATTCAATTCTTTTATTATTGCCGGTGCATTTTTATTAGGAATATCATGATAATAATCATCAAAATCATTGAAGATCTGAATAAATTCATTTCCTATTTTTAATCCAATATTACCATATTTTTTTGTTAGAATTTCTTTTACTTTTCTAGAGCCCGGCTGTGCTGTAGCTGGAGCAAGTACCTTATCCATATCTAAGAGTAATGTTTTCATGGTTGTTTCTTAATTTGTGAAGAGTATTTAAGAGTTTTGATTAATAAATCATTATTGTACGGTTTGCTCCAGCAGGCCTGTTAGTTCGACAGTTTGCTACTTTCATTGCAGCAGATAAAGAATTTTCTGAAAGATCTGGCAAACTGTCCCTTGCTGATTCTTGCGATGATCCTAGTCTCACTAACCATAATCTGGCCAAGCTGGAGCTAACCTCTAGGTAATATATTAAAACCCAAAACCTTTATAAATACCTGAAAATTACCAGATTGTATGGCAAGATTAAGAAAAGGAGTATCTTATAGAAAAGTAAAAAGACCTTATACTAGATATTCTAAGTTTAGAAAAAAATCATATATTAAGGCAACGCCTAATGTAATTATTGCCAAATTTGAGTTAGGCAATAAAACTGGTGAATTTAAAGTACATGCAGAATTGATTTCAAAAAAACCAGTTCAGATAAGGCAGGAAGCTATTGAAGCTGCAAGAAGAACTTGTAACCGATATCTTGAAAGAAATGTTGGAAAAAATAATTATCATTTGAAAATTAAAATTTACCCATTTCATATTCTAAGGGAAAACCCAATTGCTAAAGGTGCTGGTGCAGACAGATTCTCTACTGGTATGAGCCATGCATTTGGAAAGCCTGCTGGTATTGCAGCTCAAGTAAGAAAAGGACAGGTTCTGTTTTTAGTTAGAACCAGTAAAGAACATGTTAAAGCAACAAGAAAAGCACTAAAAAGAGCAAATTACAAATTACCTGTTAGTTGTTCAATTCAGATTAAAGAAAACAAATGATTTTTTAGTTTTTCTGGGTTTGTGAAAGCAGAATATTTTTTCTTAAAATCAATATATTTCTCTGGTTTCATTATGTCTGTTTTTGATAAATAAACTAAGGGTTTTTTTGATTTTATATTTGAGTATAATTGCATTTGTTCAGATAAAGGAAATGACTCTGTTAAATCAAATACATAAACTATTTTGTCTGCAATATTGTGGATTGCCAGGTATGCTTGTTTTTCAATACTATTCATTTTCTGGAACCGATTTAAAGTTCCAGGTGTGTCAAGAAACTGTATTTTTTGATGTTTTTTTTGTGCATATCCCATATTAATTCCTCTGGTTGTAAAGGGATATGGGGCAATTTCTGGTTTTGATGAGGTTATTTTGGATAAAAGAGTTGTTTTTCCAACATTTGGAAACCCAAATAGAGCTACAGTAAAAAAACCTTGTTTAATATCTGGAAATGTTTTTAAGATTTTTCTGGCTTCATCCAAAAATTTTAATTCTGTTTTGATTTGTTTTAATATTGAAGATACTCTGCCAATGTAAGCACCAGTTAGTTTTTTGGATGCTCTACCTCTTTTTATCTTGCTCGAATATTTTTTTGAAAACCTTTTTATCTGCTGCTTTGCCCAATTTACTGCACCAAGGGATTTTTTAAATTTAACATAGCTCATGGTGCATTTGATCATTTCAAGATGGAAACGGTCTAACTCTGTTGTATTTGGAAAACTTAGTAAAATATTCTGAAGTGTTTTTTTTAAGTATATGTTAATATGTTTAATTCTTTCAATCTCTCTTTGCTTTTGGTCTTTTTGTTTTGATGCAGCTTTTCTTCCTCTTGTTAGTGCTGTATCTATGTAAAACTGTGGAACTTCTACTTTTGGAATATTGAATTTCATATTTATTAGTGATAGAGCATTGTTTATATAAGTTGTTATTAAAAATTTGTCAAATCATAATAATTCTGAGTATGTTCTGATAACCATTTATAGGTTTGATATCAAAAAACTTAATAAGTCTGATTAGCAAACTAAATAAAAATGAAAATAACAAATGAACAGATATACAAAAAATTAGAAGAAATCACTCAAGTTTTGGATAAATTAAAGCAAGAAGAGGAAGAGCTAATCCATAAAGAAGAAGAAATTGAGATGGAAGAGGAGAAATTACTCAAATTGCTTGGAAAAAAGGTGAATAGAAAACATGAGAGTGTGCTTGAATGGACAAAAGAGATTTGGCAAAACTGTCTTCATAAAAAGTCACATATGACAGAAAAAAAGATTGATTTTTTATGTAAAAAAACAGGTAATACTTGTCGTTTTGTGGATTGTCCATTGAACAGAGAAGAAATTTAACTTAGCTATTGGATTTAGTTTGATAAGCAGGATAAGTTCCTGGTTTCATAAATACTTTTTTGCTTTTTACAGCTAATCCTTTGTTAATTAACATTTGTTTTGATGTTCCTGCTGCTTTTCCCAAACACACTAATTCGTTTTTCAGTGTCATTACTGCTACCATGTCTCCTTCCTGAATATTATCATGTAGTTTGGATATTCCTGGATTTTTAAGCGAAGCTCCCTGACTGATGCTTTCCACAGCTGAGTCTAATATCCAAATTTTAGGAATAGTTAAGGCTGTTTCATAAGGTTTTATGCAGTGCCTAATAAACTTATCATTTCCATTCTCATAATAATGCATTGCATCTCTTAAATCCTGAAGTGTAACCATTAGTGATTCATCCAGATGGCTTACCTTAGTTCTTCGAAGCTGACTCATATGAGCTCCAACATTTAATTCTTGTCCAATATCATGAACAAGTTTTCTTATGTAGGTTCCTGCCTGGCAAGTTACTTTAAATAAAACTTCTTTATTGTCAATTTCAAGTATTTCAAAATCATAAATTGTCCTTTTTCTTAATCTTCTTTTAATACTTGATTTTATTGGTGGAAGCTGATCTATCTCACCTTTAAACTTATTAATTGTATTTTGTAGTGCAGATTCTTCTACTTGTTTGTGAAGATGCATTATTCCAACGTATTGTTTTCCAGACTCTAATAAAAGCTGAACAACTCTTGTTGCCCTTCCAAGTGTTACAGGTAAAACTCCAGTCACATTTGGATCAAGTGTCCCAGAATGACCTGCTTTTTTGATTTTTAAAATTTTTTTCACAAAAGCTGATACCTGATGTGAAGTTGGACCTGCTGGCTTGTCTATAACAACTATACCATGATTTATCAATTCTTTTACAGTTCTGTCTTCTGGTCTACAACCATATTCTGGGTTTGTATCTGATTCATTTCTTATTAGTATTTGCATGTTAATTTTAGATTACTTTATATTAATAAATCTATTGTAAAAAAACACAGATAAACTTTTTTTAAGATTATTTTTTCTTTTTTTCTTTTTTAGAATTAGATTTGGACTTCTTCTTTTTTTCAAGTTTTTCTTTTTTTGTTTGTTTTTTAGGTTTTGATTTTTCCTTTTTTGTAGGTTTATCCTTTTTAGCTTGCTTCTTAGGTTTAGATTCTTTAGGTTTTTCTTCAACTTTTTGTTTTGATTTTAAACCTTCTTCATATTGTTTTTCAAGTTCTTCTTTTGTTGGCTGCGAATATTCTGATCCAAACAATTCTACTTTTACAACACCTTCATCATTTTTAATTGCAGTTACTTTAACATGATGTGGTGGGTTTTTTATTCCTTTTTTCCAAATATGTTCATTAAGATGCTTTCCTAACTTAATTTGATCAGATTTCATATGTCTTGACAAGAATTTTTTTAGTGCAGAAACTGCTCTCTTTGACCTTTTGTGTTTAGGTACTTTCAAAAATTCTTTTCTTAAAGGAATATTATATGTTCTTTCCATTTTTGCTATATTTAAGCTTTTGTTTTTGTCCTTCTCCAGCTTCTCTTGTTTTTAGTATGTCTGCCTGGGTGTACTTTTCTTCCTGGACCATATTTTTTAAAGACTGTCCAGTAAGGAGCCCACCTGGTCTGTTTTCCCTTCTTAATAAGTCGAATCTTCCTGCTTAAATGTTTATTTCTTGCCATTTTATCTGTGTGTAATATTTATTTCTTTTTTTGAATCCATCTTTTTTAAGATGGCTTTTAATTGTTTATCATTAATCTTTGATTGTCCAGTTTGTGCAAGCACCATTAATAATTGCACTGCTTTTCTTGGGTGACCTGTTTTCAGGTTACCATATCGCTCAATTGCTTTTTTGGTTAATCTTGGCTTAACCATGTTTTCAAGCGCTTGAATTTGCTGCTGTGCCTGTTGTTGTACTTGCTGCTGTTGCACTGCTTGATCTGAATATTGATTTTGAATTTGCTCAAGTTTTTTTTTTCTTAGTTTTTCAAGCTCATCCATTTTAGGCTTTTTTTGATTCTTTTTTTGTTTTTTTGCCAGACTTTTTGTCTGCTTGTTTTTTCTTGTCTTTTTTCTCTGCCTTGTCTTTTTTCTTTTTCTCAGTATCCTTATCTGATGATTTTGATTTGTCTGATTTATTTTTGGTTTCTGACTTTTTATCAGCTTGTTCTTTTTTTTGTTTTTTCTCAGGTTTCTTTTTCTTATCTGAACCTTGTTTTTTACCAGTCTTGGATTCTTTATCTTTCTTTTTTTCCTTTTTATCTGATGATTTTGATTTTTTCTTTGTTTTTTTTTTTTTTTTTTTTTTTGTAGGTTCTTTCGGACCCATTATTTGAGTTGCAAGTGAGTCAAGTAAAGATTTACCTTCAGGAGTGATAATTCTGCCTTTTCGTTGTCCTTTAAGTTGTTTTTTTACATATCCTGCTTGTCCAAGTTGTTGTAGTGCAGTTCTAATAATTGAGCCTGAACCTTTGAAAACTTTTTCTGGTTTATGACCTCTATCTTTTTTTCCACCGTATTTTGTTCTTAGTTTTGAAACACCAATTGGTCCCAACATATAGACTGATCGTAATAGAGCAGCTGATCTAACATACCACCAATCTTTGTTAACTGGTAATCTTTGTTTATGTACTCCTGTTTTTACAAAGCTTGCCCAAGCCGGAGGTTTGATTTTCTCTTCCTTTTTTAGCTGCTCTGCTGTCTGTTCTATAAGTTCCCTTGCATCCACATCATAAACTGTTGCCATTTTGCTTATAAATTGGAATATGTAGTCATTTAAAAAGTTTTGGATTAGTTTCCAACATATTTGGAAAAATCAGCTTTTGCCTGATTTTTGTTATCTGCTTTGACTAAAACTCGACCGTCCTTAAACACAGTTAGATTTTTAAAAATCAAAAAATAATCTCCGGATTGCACCTTCCCTATTTTTTGTAACTTTTTCTTTAGTTTTTCTATTTTAATGGGTTCACCCCATAATTGAAATGTATTTGAACCACAGAATTTAGTTGTTTTAATTAGCTTTTCTCCAGTTATGTATTTAAAATCATGATTACAAGCATTGCATTTGGCGTTCTTAGTTAAGGATATATTTTCAATACCTGGTTTCCACACATTTAATCTAATAAGATTAGGATTTACTTTTTTGTTTAGCAGAGATTTGATTGTTTCATTAACTTGAACTGCTGAAGTTAAAGCAACAGTAGTGTTTAAAATTCCTGAAGTTTCACAAGTTTGGTCTGATTTCGATTTGGGAAATATACAATTGAAACATACTCCTCCTGGTTTGAAATTTATGACCTCGCCTAGATCTCTAATACAAGATGCATGTATCCAAGGTATTTTTTCCTGAATACAATACTCATTAATTAGATAGCGTGTTTCAAGATTGTCTGTGCAATCCAAAATAATGTCTGATCTTATAATCTCTATGTTTTTATGGTTTAAATCTGTTGCGTGTGAGTTAATATTAATATTTGAATTAATCTTTAGCAAATAATTTTTTAGACAAACACATTTGGGCAAGCCAATATTTTGTTCAGTGAATAATGTTCTCTGTAGATTGGATAACTGCACAATGTCTCTGTCTACAATATTTAGATTTTGTATTCCTGCTCTTACAAGAAGGTTTGCTGAGTTAGAACCCAATGCCCCAAGACCAACAATAGTTACTTTCTTATTCTTTAATGTTTGCTGTCCGTTTTTCCCAATTTTTGGAAAAATTTCTTGTCTAGAGTATCTCATAGAATAAAATGATTTTAAGCAGTATTAAATATTTTGCTCTTTAGTATTTCATCCAGCGCCGGGCAATCTCCCTTGCTAATGTTTTGTTAGTGATTCTGCCTTTAACAACGATTTTTCTAGTTAATTCATCTAGTACTTTAAATCGGTCTTTCATCTAACCACCCCACATATATAATAAAAAAAAGAGTATAAAAATTTTTCTACTGGTTCAAATGTTCAGCTAAAAGTGCTGCCCTTCTATAGAGAGGTATCATCTGATTAGGTAAAGTTGGTTCTTCTCTAATATTAATTCTTTGTTGACTATTAGCTGCAACATAATCCTCAAGACTTGGACTTCCTACATACTCAGATTGAATTTGTTCAAATTGTTCTACCAATTTCGCTTTCTCAAATTTAGGGTCAGCTTCTCCATTTAATAGATCATATCTAAGCCCCATTACTGGATAACCACAGCTAACTTCAAGTACAGTAGTATGAATATCTGAATCTCTTATATTAGTTGTAACCGTGTCTCCTGTCTGCTTCCCTAACAATTCTTTGGCAAGAGGGGTATCCATGTTCACTAATCCTAATTCCGGAAAACTAATGTGACAAATTAAATACTTTTCAGGTTCATAATCAAAATCACCATTTTGCTGGATTACAACATAAGCCCCTTCTTGAACTTTGGTCATTGGGGTCCAAATATCACAGTCATTTCTAGTAATAACCTGTGCATCTTTTAATCTTCTTTGCCATAAATCGCTCCTCTGTTGCAAACATGAGACAGCATCATTAAATTCATCTGCAAGAGGACTTACAGGATGTCCAGAGTCAAGACTACCTCCAGCTTCCAGTAGATCACTTTTTTCTTTCATATCAAGAACTGTTGCTTTCGTTTCTATAATGTACAATGCTGATTCTATTAATTTTTTTTCAAATCCATAAAGTTTTTTTTCTACCATAAATTAAAGCGAATGGATTTTTACTTTTAAACTTTACTATGGTAAAGTAGATAATTTTACAGAGAATACTTTATCTAAGTTAGAAAAAACGCCGCGACCCGGACTTTCAAAACCTTTTTCCAAAGAGGCTTCGGCGTAGCCGAAACTCCTCACTTTTGGTCGAGCTTTTCAGCGAAGTGGTAAAAGGTCGATTTGAACCGGGAAATCCCGAAGGAAACTGGCTGTCTAAACTTTGATTCAAGGCCAGCGCAGTACCAGATTGCACCAAAACCAAACAATAATTTGATTTTCGTTGTGCCATCGCGGCTTAATCATACAGAATATATAGGTGTTTTAAATAGTTTATTATTCTAAAATAATATTTGAGTACTGAACAAGAATTTTAGAGTAATATTTAAAAATATATGGAAAAAACCGAAACATTTATAAGTTAAATATGGTTCCTATATATAAATTTATCGTAACCATTGAAGAAAAATTGCAAAAGGGGTGGAGCAATTATTCGATTAAATTGTTCTAGGTGAAAAAATATGAAACAACAATTGTATATTAAAAAATGCCCAGAGTGTGGAGGCATTAATCTATTCTGGAATAAGGATAAAGGAGAAGTTATTTGTAAAGATTGCGGACTAGTTGTAGAAGAAAAAATGATTGACTTTGGCCAGGAATGGCGTGAGTTTGAGTCTGATTCAGGACCTAGCAAGAGACGGGCTGGAGCTCCTATGACATATACTCAGTTTGACCAGGGCCTTGGAACTCAAGTTGGAAGAAAGTCTGATTTGAGTGGTATGAAAAAAAAGAGCAGAAACAAGTTTTTTAGACTTAGAAAATGGCAGTACAGGATTTCAACTGCTATTGAAAGAAATTTAAAACTCGCATTAGCAGAGCTTAAAAGAGTTGCTTCTTATTTAAAATTACCAAGATCTGTTGAAGAGGAAGCTGCAAGAATGTACACCTTAGCTGTTCAACGTGGTCTTGTTAGAGGACGTTCAATGGAAAGTGTTGTTGCAGGTTCTTTGTATGCAGCATGCAGAAGACATGAAGTGCCAAGAACACTGGATGAAATGTCTGAAGCTTCAGGTATTGAGAAAAAAGAGATTGGAAGAACATATAGATTTGTAACACGAGAACTTGGAATTAAAATTTTACCTTCTAATCCAAGTGATTATGTACCAAGATTTTCTTCTTCTCTGAAATTATCAGCAGAAACCCAAAGTAAAGCTGTAGAAATCTTAGAAATGGCTAGAAAAGCTGAACTTACTTCTGGGAGAGGACCTACTGGTATTGCAGCTGCAGCATTATATGTTAGTGCTTTAATTCATGGTGAGAAGAGAACTCAAAGAGAAGTTGCAGATGTTGCTGGTGTAACAGAAGTTACTATAAGAAACAGATATAAGGAACTGCTTGTTGAATTAGATCTTGAGGAAGACGTTAAAAAAGTAAAAAAAAGAAAAAAGAAGAAAAAGTGATTTAAGGTCTTTCGAAATATTTTTAAGTTCTTTACCTTAATCTATTCTAGATGAAAAATAAATTTTGGAATATTCCAAACATACTTTCCTTTATGAGAATAATTTGCGTTCCAATTCTTGTTATAGCTGTTATTCTAAATCTTAAATATTGGATTATTCTCTTAATATTAATTATTGGACTAACTGATTTTTTTGATGGATTATTAGCTAGAAAATTCAAAATCTCTTCAGAATTTGGCTCAAAAATGGATGGTATAGCAGATATGCTATTTTACTACACAGTGTTAGCACTGATATTGATATTCAGGTGGAATATTGTCAAACTATATTTTACACAAATTAGCATTATTTTTTTGCTTTCAATATTAGTCTTATTATACGGCTATATCAAACACAGAGATTTTGTCCAATATCACATGTACATAGGTAAAGCAAGTGCCCCATTTATGTATTATTGTATTCTTGGAATATTAGCATTTGCAAAAAATCACATTTCAATAAAAATTGCGTTTTATATTTACTTTACTCTTACAATAATTGCTCACATTGAAAAACTAATATTGATAACAATACAAAAAAAGGTTAAACCAGACACACCATCTGTCTTAACAGAGATAGGTGTTATTTGATGGAGATATTTAGTAATCTGCTAAAAGGAATGTGGTATTTTGCTCCTGCTATTGTTGCAAATATGAGTCCTGTATTTGCACGTAATTTATTAAAAAATAAATTTAGCTTGCCAATGGATTGTAATAAGAAGTTAAATGGAAAACCAATTCTTGGAAATCACAAAACATATAGAGGATTAATTTCAGGAGTTATTATGGCAATATTATTTGCATATCTTCAGACAACATGGTATGCAAAACCCTGGGCCAATAATATTAGTATTATTGATTATTCTCAAATTAAGTTTTGGTTGTGGGGATTTTTAATGGGATTTGGTGCATTATTTGGAGATATAGCAAAAAGTTTTTTTAAGCGCAGGATTAATGTTAAGCCTGGAAAACCTTGGATACCTTTTGACCAGATAGATTATCTGGTTGGATCAACACTTTTTACAATTGGAATAAATGTTCCTTTGTGGGATGTGCTGTTAGTTATGTTTCTGATTATGCCTTTTATTACATTTGCTTCTGTAAGAATAGGATACTGGTTGAAAATAAGAAAAGTTAAATCTTAAACAAATATCTCTCTAAATCAATCTTATTATTCTTAACTTTAACTCCTTCTTTTTCCAACAACCGAATCTTTTCCAAAGCTTCCTTGCCATTAGTTTTACCTCTAAAACCACCAACTCTTCCATCAGACTTAACAACTCTATGACAAGGAACAGTCTTATTATAATTCTTACTTAGTGCATTACCCACAGCCTGATAAGCTCTGCATCCCAAGGCATCTGAAATTATTTTGTAAGTTGTGACTTTCCCTTGTGGAATTTTTTTTACAATTTCATATACTTTTAAACTAAATCTCATGAGCATCACAAATTGCACGATTCCAAACACTTGCTACTGCCTGCACTTGTATTGGGAGAACCTTTTGTTTGTACAGTTTGAAGATTTTTGTTTTATTGTTTGGGTATAAATCTAATATTTTTAGTTTTCTTATTTGATTGCTTGCTTCTTCTATATATTTGTGTATAGATCTGATTTGAATAATACTCAAGGTTTTTTCTATTGGTAGATGTTTGGTGTTTATTTCTACCCAAATATGTTTTTCTTTCATACGTTTCTTATTTTTTACATATCTCCAATCTTCAAGATGTGTTGGTTCTAATGCATCAACACAAAAGTGGGCTAACCAAGCTGCTGTTTTTGCTCCTTTGTGTTTTTTTAAATTTTTCACAAGTTTCATATAATAGGGGTTTATTTTGTTTAATGCTCCTTTAAAATCAGGAGAATTCATATGATTAAACTTTTTGTAAAAACCTAAGAATCTACCCACATGAAATGTGTCTGGACCTAGTTTGCTTTCATATTTTTGTATTTTATTTAGCGCAGGAAAGAATTCATTTTCTAAATTATTTTTTAAAACTGGATATGCTTTTTTAAGTATTACTTTGTGCTGAGTTGGGTGAGTCATATAATTTTTATAAAAAAATGTACCCTATATTATATTTGTTGTTTTACCCAAAAGAATATAAATGAAATGAATTAAGTATTAACAAAAAGGAGGTGCTTCATGAAAAAGATATATGTTATTTTAATCGGATTTTTAATTTTGTGTTTGTCAGTTAGTTTTGCTTTGGCACAAGAAGAAGATAACCCAACAAGTGAGATAGATGCACAAGAAATTGAGGATGAAGTGCAAGTAGAAACAGATGCAAAAGAAGATATAGTTGACTTAGAAACAGAAAAAGAAATTGAAGTCATGATTGAATCAAATCTTGGTGCCCAGGTAAAGATATTACAGTTACAAAAAGCTGTCACTAAAAGTTATTTGATTGGCTCTCAAGTTATTGAGTTGCTAGCAGACAAAGAAGAGGCTGAAGAATTATCAGCAATACTTGCAGAAGTTAAAATCTTAAAGGAAGAGGCCGAAAATCTTAATTCTAATTCAGAAAATGCTGTTGAAGAGTTTGTTCATATTAAGAAGGATATTAAGAATCTAAATAGTGATTTTAGAAAAATTGCAGCTCCTCTATTGACAGCTGAACAAAAACAACAGATTCATGATTATATTAAAGATAGTGAAGAGATTAAATTATTAAACCAAAAAATAAGTGAGAATATCAGAGAACTAAACCAAAAAAGAGTTCAAATTAAATTAGAAAGAATGGGTCTTGAAGATAAAAAACTTCTTAATAGAATTAGATCTGGAAAAGATTCACCTGAAGGGATAAGAAAAAAATTAAAGAAAAAATATGCTGCTTTAAATAATGACCAAAAGAATAAAACAAGACAAGAAATCATCAATCAAATAAAGGTAAAAAAGGCAGTAAAAAATAATTATAAGGAAAAAGTAAAACTAGAGTATCTGGAATCTCAAGAAAAGAGATTGAGAAACAGATTAGATAGAGTGCCAGATGCTAAAAAGCATGCTGCGAAAAAAAGGATTAATTCACAAATTGCTAATATCCAAAAAATACAAAAACAGAGAAATATTCAGAATATTGAGCAGAGAAAAAAGCAGCTAAAAAACCAGATTGTTGCAAAAAGGGCTAAGTTGAACAAATTTGAGAATAATAAATCCAATACAGCAGAAAGCATAGATAGTGTTAAAAAAGGAAAGGTTATTAGGAATAGAAAAGTTGCACAAGCCAGCAAAGGGAGGAAAAGATGAAAAGAGCGACCATTATTTTAGTATTAGTACTTGTTATTTTAGGAATGTTGATGGGATGTGCTAAAGATACAGATAGCACCACAGAGGATCAAAACCTGAAAGAGAGCGATCCAGAAATTGCACAAGAGCTAGATGATACTGTTATTGAAAACAAGGATTTAGATGTTGGAGAAATGATTTGATATGTACGATATAATTACTGTAGGAAGTGCAACTGTTGATGTATTTATTGATACTGACTCTGAACTAATCACAATAAAAACACATACACGTGAAGAGGAATTGATTGCATATCCTGCTGGGGAAAAATTATTGATTAAGCATATTAAATTTATGACAGGAGGAGGAGGAACTAACACTGCATTTGCTTTTTCTAAACTTGGACATAATGTTGGTTATCTTGGTAAGATTGGAAAAGATGATGGTGGTAGAAGAATAGAAAAACTTCTAAAACAAAATAAAATAAAGTTTTTAGGTGTTATAGCAGATGGGATGACTTCTTATTCTGTAATATTAGATAGTATTGAACATGACAGAACAATATTGACATACAAAGGTGTTATGGATACATTTGAGTTTAAGGAGATTAACACTAAAAAACTAAAGACAAATTGGTTTTATTTTTCTGCACTTGTTGAAAAATCCTACGATGTTTTGGAAAGATTAGCAGAATTTGCCCAAAATAAAGATATTAATATTGTTTTTAATCCTTCAAGTTATTTGGCTAAGAAAGGATCCAAATATTTGGAAAAGGTTTTGAAAAATACTCATGTTTTAATACTTAATAAAGAAGAAGCAGAAATGGTTGTTGGGAGTGGTTCTATCCAAGATTTGCTTGAGAAGATTCGAGAAACTGGTCCAGAAATTGCAGTGATTACTGATGGGAAAAAAGGAGCATATTGTTCTGATGGACGCCAAAAGTTGTATATTAAAGCACATGGGGTTGAAGTTGTTGAAGCTACTGGGGCAGGGGACGCATTTGCCTCTGGATTTACTTCTGGATTGATAAGAAAAAAAGATCTTAAGTTCTGCCTCCAGCTAGGATTGGCAAATGCTGAATCAGTTATTGGGCAAAAAGGGGCAAAAAGTAATTTGCTCAGTTATAGAAGTGCGTGTTATAGGATTAGGAAAAATCCTGCTAAAATTTCAAACTTGTAAAATATTAAATCCGATACATTTATAAATCACTTCTAGCTTCTTTATATTGTTCGGGGTGTAAGTTAAGCAAGATACGAATGTATCTTAATGTTGAACAGGCCTGAAAAGGTGCTCTCTGAGAAATATTTCTTACAGAGACCCAATAAAAGGCTTTTTTGACGATGAGAGCATTATAGCTATTATAAGCTCTCTATTCAGGTGATAAACCTAGTGAGCAGATGGGAACCAAAAGAAATCCAAGGAGAGGAAGTATGCAGTATTGGCCTAGAAAAAGGGCCAAACGAGAGTATGCTAGAGTAAGGACTTGGCCAAAATCTGATAAAACATGTTTTCTGGGGTTTCCAGGTTATAAAGTTGGCATGACTCATATGAGTGTGCTGGACAATAATAAAAATTCTATGACTAAGGGTCAGGAAATTTTTATGCCTGGCACAGTGATTGAGTGTCCTGCCATAAAAATTCTTTGCTTGCGTTTTTACAAAAAGTCAAAAAACAAATTGCTTGCTGATTCTGATGTTTTATTCAAAGTTGATAAAG
Source organism: Candidatus Woesearchaeota archaeon (assembly GCA_018263355.1). GTDB lineage: Archaea > Nanobdellota > Nanobdellia > Woesearchaeales > JAGVZT01 > JAANXH01. Next base: position 11,477 of record JAANXH010000011.1, on the reverse strand, counting down.
AGGTTAGAAAAAAATTAAGTTTACCTAAAAAGATTAATAGTCCTGATTTGGAAAATTTTGAGAAGAATATTGAAGATTATGCAGATGTAAGAGCTATTATATATACTCAGCCTAAGAAAACAAATATTGGTCAAAAAAAGCCTGAGGTTTTTGAACTAGGAATTGGTGGACAAAATCCTAAAGAGAAATTAGAATTTGTTAAGCAGTTTATTGGAAAGGAGATCAAGATAACTGATGTTTTTCAAACAGGTCAACAATTAGATGTTAAAGGTATTACTAAAGGGAAAGGTTTTCAAGGTACTACTAAAAGATTTGGTACTAAAGTTAGAACCAGAAAAACTGAAAAGGCAAAAAGAGGAACCGGAACTTTAGGACCTTGGCACCCACACAGAGTTAGGTTTACTGTTGCCCAGCCTGGAAAGATGGGATATCACTCAAGAACTGATAGAAATAAGTGGTTACTAAAAATTGGAGAAAACCCAGATGAGATTAATGTTAAAGGTGGATTTTTACATTATGGGAAAGTTGTAAATAATTATGTTATAGTTAAAGGATCAGTTATGGGTCCGGCTAAAAGAATGATAATAATGACTAAAGCTATGAGACCAAATAAATTGATTCCTAATCAAGCACCTCAAATTACTTATGTAAGTTTAGAGTCAAAACAAAAGAATTAGAATGAAACTAAAAATAAAAAGTTTGGATAACAAAGAGAAAGGTAGTAAGAAATTACCTAGTCAATTTAATGAAGAAATTCGACCAAACTTAATTAACCGATCTGTACTCTCACTTCAAAGCAAAAGAAGACAAGCTTACGGAAGTCATCCTAATGCAGGATTAAGACATTCTGCCAGAATATCTAAGAGAAGACGAGATTGGAGAACTTCTTATGGAATAGGTATTTCAAGAGTTCCAAGAAAAGTTATGGTTCGAAGAGGAAGCAGATTTACCTGGACAGGAGCTATTATTCCAGGCACAAAAGGTGGACGAAGAGCACACCCACCAAGATCAGAGAAAAAGTGGGAGCAAAAGATCAACAAAAAGGAAAATAGAAAAGCTATTAGGAGTGCAATTGCAGCATCGATTAATGAAGATGTATTTAACAAAAAGGAATCTGCACCAAAAGATTATCCATTTATTATTTCAGATAAGTTTGAGAGTATAGATAAAACTAAGCTGGTTTATGGGGCTTTGGAAAAAATCGGATTAAGTAAAGAGCTTAAGAGAGCTAATGAAAAGAAAGTCAGATCTGGAAAAGGTAAATCACGAAATCGCAAATATAAGCGTAAAAAAGGTCCTTTAATAGTTGTTTCAAAAGAATGTGATTTAACAAAATCAGCAAGTAATATTGAAGGAGTAGATGTTGTTAATGTAAAATCTTTGAATGCTGAAGTGTTAGCACCAGGTGCTGATCTTGGCAGAATTACTTTATGGACAGAATCTGCAATTGATGTTTTAGCAAAAGAGAGGTTGTTTTTATGAATATAATAAAGTATCCTATTTCAACAGAGAAATCTATTAGATTAATGGAGGCTGAAAACAAGATTGTTTTTGTTGTTGATAGAAAAGCAAACAAACCAGAAATAAAAAAGGCTGTTGAGGATATGTTTAAGGTTAAGATTATCAAAGTTAATACTCACATAACACAAGATGGTGAAAAAAAAGCATATATCAGGCTGGATGATGAAACTCCTGCAATAGATATAGCAACTCAACTAGGATTAATGTAACAAAATGGGGAAAAATTTAATACAACAGAGAAGGGGAAAAGGCTCATCTACTTTCACTAATCTAGGCCATAAATCAAAGGGCTCAATTAAACATAGAAGAGTTGATAAGGAGGTTATTAATGGGAAAATAATAGACATTGTACACTGTCCTGGACATAGTAGTCCTCTTTTGCAAATCAAATATGAAGATAATTTAAAAGAGTTTATGCTTGCTCCTAGTGGAGTAAAAGTTGGTGATGTTATTGAAATTGGAAAAGCTGCTAAACCAAAAAAAGGTAATACTGTTCCTCTAAAGAACATTCCAGAAGGAACTAGAATATATAATATAGAAAGTAGACCTGGTGACGGAGGCAAGTTTGTTAGAAGCACAGGAGCTACTGCTAAAATTGTTTTAAAATCAAAAGATAAAATTGTTGTTCAACTTCCTTCAAAAAAGCAAAAGAGTTTTAATCCTAATTGTCTGGCTAGCATTGGAGTTGTTGCAGGAGGAGGAAGAACTGAGAAACCGTTTTACAAAGCTGGTAAGAAATACCATGCTAATAAAGCGAAAGGTAAATACTGGCCAAAAGTTAGTGGTCAAGCTATGAATGCAATCAGCCATCCGTTTGGTGGTAGCAGGAGCAGCAGAAAAGGTAGACCAACTATTGCTCCAAAGCATGCTCCTCCAGGAAGAAAAGTTGGTATGATTAGACCTAAGAGAACTGGAAGGAAGAAAGGAAGGAAGAAAAGATAAATATGGCAAAAAAAGAATTTACATATCGCGGTAAAAAATTAGAAGAATTGCAAAAGATGAGTATTAAAGAGTTTGCAGAATTATTACCTGCAAGACAGCGAAGATCACTAAGTAGAGGTTTTACAAAACAGCAAAAAATATTTTTAGATAAAATAGAGCATGAGGAAAAAATTGAAACTCATTGCAGGAATATGATTGTACTACCTAATATGGTTGGTAAGATGATTAAAATTCATAATGGAAAAGATTTTGTAATGGTTCAAATCAAACCAGGAATGATTGGTCATTATTTTGGAGAGTTTGCTCAGACAAGAGCAAAAGTAAGTCATCATGCCCCAGGTATTGGTGCAACTAAATCAACTTCGCATGTGGGTGTTAAATAAATGAAGTATAGATATGCTATTAAAAATTTGGATAAGAAAAAAACAGCGAAAGCTGTAGGTAAATCAGTTTATGCTTCAGCTAAGCATGCAAAAGAAGTTTGTGATATGATTAGAAGTAAAAAGGCAAATAGAGCTGTTATTTTACTTCAAGATGCAATTGATTTAAAAAAAGTAGTGCCCTACAAAAAGTTTCACAGAGATCTTGCTCATAAAAGAAAAATTGGTCCAGGAAGGTATCCTGTCAAAACATGCAGGGAAGTATTAAGTGTTTTAAACGGAGCAATTGCAAATGCAGAAAATAAAGGTCTAAATAAAGATGATTTGTATATAAAACATGTGTGTTCACACATTGCTTCAAGACCTTGGCATTATGGAAGGCACAGAGGCAGAAAAATGAAGAGGGCACATGTTGAGATTGTTCTTGAAGAAAAAGATATCAAAAAAACACAGAAAAAAAGTAAATCTAAAAAGTCAAGTAAGAAAAAACAAAAATCTAAGAAAAAGAAATCTAAACCAAAAAAACAAACAAAGAAAAAATCAAAATCACCAGATAAAGTTACTAAAAAGCAGGAAAAACAAACAGACAAAAAGCCTGGAAAAAAGACGAAAAAAGAATCAAAATCATCAGATAAAAATACTAAAAAACAAGACAAGAAAAGTAAGGGTGCAAATAAATGATAGAAAGAGATATTGTTGAACAAAAGATCAGAGAGTTTGAGATTAAAGAGTTTGTAGCGGATAAAGTTAGAAGAAGCGGACACTCTGATACTGTTGTTAAAAGAACACCCTTAGGTGAAAAAATAATAGTTTATGCATCCAGACCTGGCCTAGTTGTGGGCAGGCAAGGACAAAATATTAGAGAGCTTACACAAGACCTTAAGGATAAATTTGGATTGGAAAATCCACAAATTGAAGTTGGAGAAGTTGAGAATATATATCTTGATGCTAACATTGTAGCTGACATGATTGCAATGAGTCTTGAAAGATTTGGTTCTCAAAGATTTAAAGCAGTGATGCACAGAACAATGGATAATGTTATGAGATACGGTGCATTAGGAGTTGAGATTGTTTTGTCAGGAAAGCTTCCAAGCTCACGAGCTAGAAGTTGGAGAGTATATACTGGATATCTTAAAAAATGTGGAGAGATAAGTATATCTGGTGTTAAAAAAGCAAAAGCAGTTGCTGAGCTTAAGTCAGGAGTTATTGGTGTGAAAGTTAGTATAATGCCACCAGATATTAAGTTGCCAGATAGAGTTGATGTTTTAAGTGAAGAGATGATAAGAGAAGATTCAATGGAAGAGGAAAAACAGGAGAAAAAAAATAAGTCCAAAAAGAAGAAAAAACAAAAATCTAAGAAAAAAAAATCTAGTAAATCAAAGAGCAAAAAAGACAAGAAAGAACAAACTGACAAACAACCAAAGTCTGAAAAAGAATCAAAATCACCAGATAATGATCCTAAAGAAGAAAAAAAAGAACAGAAAGAAAAAAAGCCAAAGTCTGAAAATGACAAATCCGAGGAAAAATGAGTAAAATTATGAAAGAATTAGGTAAGATGAGTACTGTTCAGCTAAAAGAAAAAATAAGTGAGCTGAGAATGGAACTTGTTAAATTAAATGCTCAAGTTGCAACAGGTACAACCCCTAAAAGTCCTGGTTTACTTAGACAGACAAAAAAAAATATTGCAAGGTCACTTACTTTAATCAAACAGAAAGAAGGAGGGAAGGATAAAAAAGGATGAGCGAAATTTGCCAAGTTTGCGGGTTACCCAGCGACTTGTGTGTTTGTGAAACAATTGCAAAAGAAACGCAACGAATACGTGTTACGACCACAAAAAGAAAGTACGGAAAAGTTTATACAATCATTAATGGGATTGACCAAAGGGAAATCGACATTAAAGATTTGACAAAACAATTGAAGACTAAATTTGCTTGTGGAGGAACAACAAAAGAGGGCGTTATTGAATTGCAGGGAGATCACAAAAGCAGAATTAAAAAATATCTTGTTAAAACGGGATTTTCCCCAGAAACAATAGATGTTAAATAATGAAAGTCGTTGAAAAACTGCTCAAAAGTGAGCTAATAGGTCAAAGTACAGTAGCAAAAAGCCTTATGGGCAAAGCTGTATTTGAAGGTAAGATAATTGATGAAACAAAAAACACTTTTGTGCTGAAAACCAAAAAAGGAAGAAAAAGACTGGTAAAAACGGCTTATGTTTTTGAGTTCAAAACAGCAAAACACATCATTACGATTGAGGGAAGGCATTTTGCCAAAAGACCTCATGAGCGTATCAAAAAAACTAAGATTTAAAATGGTAAAAGAAAAAAAATGCAAAGACAGTTTTTGCCCATTTCATGGGAAAACAAAACTGAGAGGAAGAGTTTTATTAGGCAATATAGTTAGGGCCAAAGCTCATAAAACAGTCACAGTAGTTATTAATAGAAAGAAGTATGTCAAAAAATACGAAAGATATGAGATGAGAAAGACTAAGATTTTAGCTCACAATTCTCCGTGCATTGGTGCAAAATTAGGAGATAGGGTTAAAGTTAAGGAGACTAGACCACTGAGCAAAAGAAAACATTTTGCTGTTGTAGAGGTATTAAATGAGAGCAGTTAAGGCCAAGATAACAAAAGGATTATGTGCAGGAAGCATTGTTCCAACTTGTGATAACTCTGGAGCAAAAAAACTGAGAATCTTTAGTGTTAAGGGGTCAAAAACTGTTAAAGGTCGTATTCCCAGTGCAGGCATTGGTGATATGGTTTTAGCTTCTGTTAAGACTGGTAAACCTGATATGAGAAAAAAAGTTGTACTTGCAGTTATTGTTCGTCAGAGAAAAGAGTACAGACGACCAGACGGCACAAGAATTAAATTTGAGGATAATGCTGCGGTTGTACTTAAGGATGAGAAAGGTAATCCAAAAGGTACAATTTTCAAAGGACCAATTGCAAAGGAAGCTTGTGAGAGATGGCCTGCTGTTGCAAAAGTTGCGAGGATGATCATATGAGATCAAAATTTTCAAAAGATTGGAAATCTAGTAAACAAAAAAGAAAACAAAGATTGTATAGAAATAGAGCTCCAATTCATATTAAACATAAATTTTTAGGTGCTCATTTGTCAAAAGAGTTGAGAAAAAAGTATGATAAAAGAGCTGTACCTGTAAGAAAAAAGGATAAAGTCAAGATTATGAGGGGTCAGTATAAGGGACATGTTGGAAAAATAGAAAGTGTTAATGTAAAGAAAACCCAAGTTTTTATAAGGGATGCAGAAACTACTAAAAAAGATGGGACAAAATCATTTTACCCTATTCATCCTTCAAATTTAATGATTATTGAGTTGGATTTGTCTGATAAGAAGAGATTAAAATCCATAAAGAGGAAATAAAATGGGAAAAGCACATATGAAAAGGTTAACTGCTCCAAGAAGTTGGAGAATAAAAAGAAAATCATATAAGTACATTGCAAAACCTAATCCTGGCCCACACAAAACTGAGATGTGTATGCCATTAAGTGTTGTTTTAAGAGATGTTTTGTGTGTTGCTAAAAACACAAAAGAAGCAAAACATCTGCTGCATAATGGAAAGGTTTTGGTAGACGGCAAAGTTAGAAAAGATGTTAAGTTTCCAGTTGGACTGATGGATGTTTTGTCTATCCCAAGTATTGAAAAATATTACATTATGTTATTTGATAATAAAGGTTATTTGGTGCTAAAGGAGATTTCGAAAAAAGAATCTTTGGTTAAATTATGTAAAATAACTGGAAAAAGTGTTATTAAAGGCGGCAAAGTTCAATTAAACTTGAATAATGGTTACAATATAATTGTTAAAAAAGACAAATATAAACCAAAAGAAAGTTTACTAATAGAGATTCCGTCAAAAAATATAAAAGATCACTTTAAGCTTGAAAAAGGAGCATACATATTCCTTACAAGAGGTAGACATAAGGGAGATTATGGGGTAATAGAAAAAATTGAAGACTCAATGATATCCTATAAATCTAAAGATAATGATGTTTATACAACAACTAAGAAAAATGTGTTTGTGATTGGCAATAAAAAACCAAGTATATCGATGCTGAAATGAAAAAAATGAAGAAGATTAGGGTTGGAAAGGTCACTCTTAATTGTGGGACTGGAAAGAATCAAGATAAGCTAGTAAAAGCTCTAAAATTATTGAAAATGATCAGCAAAAGAGAACCAGTTAAATGTGTTACCAAAAAAAGAATTCCTGTTTGGGGAGTTCGACCTGGTTTACCAATTGGCTGTAAAGTTACTCTTAGAAAAAAATCTGCCGAAGAGTTATTGAAAAGACTTCTTGAAGCTGTGGAGTTTAAATTAAAACCAAATTGTTTTGATGAACATGGAAATGTTAACTTTGGGTTAAAAGAATATGTTGATATTGCAGGCATGAAATATGATCCAGACATTGGTGTTATGGGTCTGCAGGTCTGTATCACTTTGGAAAGACCAGGATTTAGGGTAAAGAAAAGAAGGTTAATTAAAAGAAAGGTTGGAAAATCGCACAGAATTAAAAGAGAAGAAGCAGTAGAGTTTATGAAAAAGAAATTCAAGGTTGAGGTTGATACAGAATGACAGTTGGTAGTTATAAAAAAATGTTTAAACAATTAAAAAATAAGCCGGTTAAGCTTAAGAAATTCCTTAAACATAACAAACCCAAAAAAAGGAATTGTGGTTTAGCTAACAGAAGATGCAGAAGGTGCAAGAGAGTTGGTGGCCACATAAGAAAATATGGTCTTGATTTATGCAGACATTGTTTTAGAGAAATTGCACCTAAAATAGGGTTTAAAAAATATAGTTGATAAAAATGGTACTAAATGATCCAGTAGCAAATGTGATGAGCAACATCCTTAATGCTGAGAAGATTGGGAAGAAAAAGATAAGGGTTAAACCTAGTTCTAAGATTATTGTAAAAATCTTGGAAATTATGAAGGATAATCATTATGTTGGAGAATTCAATGAGGTAAAAACAAATAGAGGAAATTATGTTGTTATTAATCTTATAAATAATATCAATAAATGTGGAGTTATCAAACCAAAGTTTTCTGTTAAAAATACAGAATATGAAAAGTTTGAAAAAAGATTTTTGATAGCTAAAGATTTTGGGATATTGGTTGTTTCCACTACTCAAGGTTTTATGACACATAAACAAGCAAAGAAAAAAGGATTAGGAGGAAGGTTATTTGCCTATTGTTATTGAAATGAAAGCGGATTTGATTGAAGAGTTTATAGAATTGCCTGAAACTGTGAAGGTTGAGGTAAAACCACCAATGGTAATAGTTGAAGGACCTAAAGGTAAAGTTGAAAAAAAATTAATTAATCCAAGAGTAAATATGCAAGTTAAGGATGGAAAGTTTAGAATTTATGCAAAGAATGCATCAAAAGAACAAAAGATGTTTATTGGTACTTTTTTGGCACATATAACTAATATGGTCAGAGGAGTTCAGGAAAAGTTTGAATATCAACTAAAGATCTGCTCAGGACATTTTCCTATGAATGTGAGTGTTAAGAATAATGAGTTTATTGTTAAGAACTTTTTTGGTGAGAAAATACCTAGGGTTTTAAAGTTAAGAGATGGTGTTGAAGTTAAAATTAAAGGAGATGAAATCTTTGTAAGATCAATGGACAAAGAACTTGCAGGCCAAACTGCTGGTTCAATTGAACAGCTTACAAGAAGAAATAAATATGATCATAGAATTTTTCAAGACGGTATTTACATAACTGTGAAGGCAAAATAAGATGGATATTAAAAGATTATTGGAAGTTAGAGAAAAAATACGAAAGAAGAAACCTAAGTTTATTAGACAAGATGCTCATAAAATCAAAAGGCTTGAGAAAAAATGGAGAAAACCAAAGGGTGTAGATTCCAAGATGAGACACAAAAGAAGAGGATATAGAAGAAGTGTTGAAGTTGGATGGAGAAGTCCAAAAAAGGTTAGAGGCCTGCATAGATCTGGTCTTAAAATGGTTAATGTTGCTAATTTAAAAGACCTTAAAGAGCTTGACCCAAAAAAACATATTATTATCATTTCCAGAGTTGGCAAGAAAAAGAAAATTAAGATTGTCAAACAAGCTTTAGAAAAGAATTTTGAATTTGTAAATTTGAAAAATCCTAAAGAGTTTTTAGATAATACTAATAAAGAGTTGATAGCTGCAAAGAAAAGAAAAGAAAAAGAAGAAAAAAAGAAGGAGAAGAAAAAAGAAAAACCAAGTAAAAAAGAATCAATTGAAGATGTTGTGAAAGAAACTGATGATGAAAAGTCAGAAGAAAAACAAAAAGAAAAGAAGAAAAAGGAAAAAGACAAGTTATTGACCAAGAGGAGATAAGATGTTAAGTGCAAGAAAAAAATTAGCTGCAAAAGTGATGAAGTGTTCACCTAAAAAGGTAAGGTTTGACCCTGCCAGATTAGATGAAATACAAGAGGCTATAACTAAATTTGACATCAGGCAGCTTATTAAGGATAAAGCAATTACAAAAAAACATTCAGATTCAACTTCTAGGGGAAGAGCTAGAAAAAGGTTATCTCAGAAAAGAAAAGGAAGACAGGCTGGCCAAGGAAGAAAAAAGGGTAAGAAAACAGCTAGACTTACTAAAAAGAGAAAGTGGATCAATAAAGTTAGGATCATGAGAAGTTTTCTTAAGGAATTAAGAGATAAAGAGATTATTAATAAAAAAGATTATGGAATACTTTATAAAAAGGTCAAAGGAGGGTTTTTTAGAAGTAAGCGACATATTAAATTATATATCGCAGAAAATAATTTAGCAAAAAAATAAAATGCATAAGACTTATACTGTAGGATTTAGAAGAAAAAGACAAGGCAGAACTAATTATAACAAGAGACTAAAATTGATTAGATCGGGGTTGCCAAGGCTAGTTGTTAGACCTTCATCTAAAAATATTCTTGCTCAGATTATTGAATATCATCCAGAAGGAGACAAAGTTGTATCTAGTGCACATTCAAAGGAACTGGAAAAACTTGGATGGAAAGCTAATAGAGGAAATATTCCAAGTGCATATCTTGTTGGTTATCTTATTGCTAAAAAGTCCAAATGTAAAAAAGCAGTGCTTGATATTGGAATGTATAAAAACACTAAAGGATCAAGAGTTTTTGCAGTATTAAAAGGTGCAGTTGACGGTGGAATGGATATCAGTCATTCTGAAAAAATATTACCTTCTGAAGATAGAATCAGTGGTAAGCATATTGCAAAATACGGGGGAAAAAACAAGGATATTTTTACAAAATATAAGAAAAATAAATTAGACCCAAAAGATATGGAAAAACATTTCAAGATTATTAAAAAGAAAATTGAGGATATGTAGTAAAATGACAAAAGACGAGAAAAAGGATCAAAAAGCTTCAAAAGAATCCAAACAAGATAATGCTAAAGATAAGAAATCAAACAAAAAACAAAAAAAAGAACAACCTGACAAAAAAACAAAGGATAAAAAGTCTGGGAAAAAATCAAATAGAAAAGATAAAAAGAAAAGTTCAAGGCGCAAGAACAGAAAAAGAAGAAGTTTTAATATGGATTCTTGGAGCCCAAAAACAAGTCTTGGAATCGCAGTTAAGCAAAGTAAGATTAAAAATATTGATGAAATATTGGATAAGGGTATTAAAATAATGGAGCCCAAAATTGTTGACGCTTTGATTCCAAATCTTACACAGGATTTATTGCTTGCTGGTCAGGCAAAAGGTAAATTTGGTGGTGGTAAGAGGCGTGTTTTTAAACAGACTCAAAAAAAGACTCCAGAAGGAAATAAACCTTCTTTTACAACTTATGCTATTGTTGGAAATCAAGATGGTTATGTTGGTGTAGGCAAAGGTAAAGCAAAAGAGACTGTACCTGCAAGAGAAAAAGCTTTTAGAAGAGCAAGACTCAATATTATTAAAATTAGAAGAGGCTGTGGAAGCTGGGAATGCGGGTGCAAAGAACAACATTCTATTCCATTTGGAGTAGAAGGTAAAAATGGTTCCGTAAAAATAAAATTAATGCCTGCCCCAAAAGGTGCTGGTCTGGTTGTTGAAAAAGAATGTCAGAGAATTTTAGAAGCAGCTGGAATTAAAGATGTTTACTCACACACATTAGGACAGACTCAGACTAAAGTTAATTTAATCAAGGCATGTGTTAAGGCTTTAAAAATGTTGATGAGTACTAGAGTAAGAAGAGAAAATTATGATGATTTGGGAATTGTAGAGGGTAGTATTAAGTAAAATGGCAAAATTAGCAGTAATAAGGATCAAAGGAAGAGTTGGGATTAGTAAAGGTATAATTGATACTCTTGAGATGCTGCATCTTGGCAAAAAGCACAGCTGCGTTGTGGTTGAGAAAAACGCATGTAATAAGGGTATGATAAATAAAGTTAAGGATTTTGTCACTTTTGGTGAAATTGATGAAGATACTTTAAAATTACTTGTTAAAAAAAGAGGTATTGAATATAAAGGAAAAGTTAAAGATTCCAAGGGCAAGATTGATTATAGTTCTAAATATTTTGAATTTAATAAAAAAAAGTATATGCCTAATTTTAGATTAAATCCACCTACAGGAGGATTTGGAAGAAAAGGAATTAAAAGATCTTTTAAGCAAGGCGGGGCAATGGGTAATAGAGGAAAAAAGATTAT
>JAANXH010000010.1 GCA_018263355.1 Candidatus Woesearchaeota archaeon | reverse complement strand
AGATTGGATTTTAAAAGATGTTGTAGTGGATGGGAAGAAAATTTGTGGTCCAAAGGATTTGGGAGTAGAAAAGCATCAGATTAAAACTCTTCTCAAACTAAAACAAAAAGAAAAAATAAAAACAATAGTAATTAAAGAAGGAATCCCTTTTGTGCCCAGTTTTCTAATAGCATATATAGCAACTTTAATCTTAGGAAATTGGCTGCTTTTTCTGTAAGAGCAAAGAGTTAGTCCCAGCCTGGCTAGGTGAATGAGGTCAGAATTTTGCATATTAAAGATTAAAGACAGAACCATCCGACAATAAACAGAGGATATGTTTGTCATTAAAATCAATATTATATTTTAAACAAAAAATTTAAATATAACCTATTTATTTTATAAAGTATGAAATATATGCAGCACAAGGAGATGTATTCTTTTTCTAGTAGATGTTGCTGTTCTTGTTGTTGATACAACACATCATTGTTTTGTCTAATATTGCTATACTAGAAGTTATATCTATTGGAGGTTTGATATCATGACAAATGAAGTCTATGAAAATATAGAAGATTTAATTTCAAATCCTGAAAACCCAACTCCCCTGCTGAAACTGGGTCGCATAAACCAACAACCTTATTTTGAGCTATATCTGAAATTGGAGCGCTATAATCCTTTAGGCTCCATAAAAGATAGGATTGCAATTGAAATGCTGAGAGGAGCTCAAGTCAATGAGGGTCAAAAAATAATCGAGGCCTCATCTGGAAATACAGGAATTGCTCTTGTAGCATTTGGAAATTTACTTGGGATTCCTGTAGAAATAGCAGTGCCAGAAGCCATACCTGAAGAGAAGAAATTACTTTTGGAATTAATGGGTGTACAGGAATTATGGGAAGCTTCTGATGATCTATGTCCAGCATATCCTGGAGAAGGTGCTAGAGGGCTTGTAAAAGGGATTGTTTCCAGCCCAGCATATGAGGGAAGATATGTAAATCTAAACCAGTACAAAAACAAACTTAATGTAAAAGCACATTATGAAAATACAGGACCAGAGATATGGCTTCAAACCCAGGGGGAAATAACTAGTTTTTTTGGGGGATTTGGCACAGGTGGGACACTAACAGGAGTTGGGAAATACCTGAAAGAGCAGAATCCTTCTGTCGAAATAATCGGTGTTGAGCCTGAGGATCAGCAGCACAATCTTCCGGGCATGAAAAAAATATCAGACCTTGATCCTGATCTTGTCCCAGACATCATGGATATATCATTGATTGATAAAGTTGTTCCTGTTAGTGATGAGGATGCATACCAGACAGCCATCCGGGTGGCAAGGACAGAAGGAGCTCTTGTTGGACCAACTACTGGAGCAATACTTTATGCAGCATTAGAATCAGATATTGAGGGAGTTGCAGTTGTAATATCACCAGATGACGCTCTTAAGTACGTGTCATTTTACAAAAAATATTTGGAGGGATAAAATGGGAGAATATGAGGAATTAGACGAACGTATTGGCAAGCTGGAAGCTGAATTGGAACAGTACAATAGCAGGCCAAAAAAGGTATCACTGGTAGTTTGGAGCGGAGAGTATGACAGGGTTTTGCCAGCCTTTGTGATAGCAAATGGTGCAAAAGCCATGGGGATGGATGTAGATATGTACTTCACATTCTGGGGTCTTAAGGCTCTGCAAAAAGAAGATCACCGACCTGAAGGCACAAATTTATTGAACAAGCCTCTGCATTACATGCTGCCAGGTGGACCAAAAGGAGCCAAACTGTCATCTCTACATATGTATGGGATTGGCAAGGGAATGATAAAGAAACTCATGGCTGATCAGGGCATATCTGATCTGGAAGAACAGATAGACCTGGCATATGAGCAGGGAGTAAATATCCAGGCATGTACTCTTGCTATGGGTATATTTGGAATGGATAAATCAGACTTTAGTGATGTTGTCGGAAGCTATGTGGGTGTTGCCACTTATCTTATGAACGCTGCAGAATCAGACATCACTCTGTTCATTTAGGTGGGAAAATGTCATTAGATAAAATTGAAGCGGACTACACTTTAGATTGCAAAGGTATGGTCTGTCCAATACCAATAGTGAGGCTAAAACAAAAGATAGGGGAACTGGAGCCAGGTCAGACACTTGAGATGATTGCTACAGATTCAGCAGTAGATTCAGATGTTTCTGCATGGTGCAACTCTACAGGTAATGAGTACCTGGATTACAGGGAAGAAGATAACACATATTATGTGTATGTCAGGGTTCCATTAAATTAATAAGAACAAGCATTTTCCTTTCACTAATGGACTGTATACTAGTACATTATGGAGAAATTGGACTTAAAGGAGAAAATAGACCTTATTTTGAACGTGCATTAGTCAAAACCTTAAGGCAATTTGAATTTAAAAAAGTTTACAAAAGATATGGCAGAATTGTTTGCGACTTAATTAAATCAAAAGAAAATAAGGAGCCCTACTTAAATAAAATAATAGAGCAACTCTCATTAATTCCGGGTATAACTTCTTTTTCTTTTGCAATAAAATGCGATTTAAAATTGGACAACATAATAAAAAATGTTAAGCAAATTATAAAAAATAAAAAATTTGATTCATTTAGAATTCAAACAAAGAGATCAAATAAAAACTTTAAGCACAATTCTCAACAAACAAACACAATTGTGGGCCAGGAAATAGTAAACCTAGGCCACAAAGTTGATCTTGATAATCCAGAGCTGACAATTTATATAGAAATAACAGAAGTTGAAACATTTGTTTACACAAGAAAAAATAAAGGGATAGGTGGATTACCAGTACCAACCGCAGGTAAAGTAATCTGTTCATTATCTGGAGGGATAGATAGCCCAGTAGCAGCATTTATGTCAATGAAACGTGGATGTCAAGTAATAGCTGTTCATTTTTTTAACAGTACCCAAAATGAGGCAGGGTTATTAACAAAACTTGAAAGCATAGCCCAAGAATTATCTAAGATTCAGCTATCTCTTAAATTATATACTGTAGATTTTGAGCAAATCCAAAAACAAATAATAATGAATATCCCAGCAGAATACAGGATGATAATCTATAGGAGATTCATGATGTTTATTGCTAACAAAATAGCAGTAAAAGAAAAAGCAAAAGCAATCATTACCGGAGACAGTATTGGACAAGTAGCATCTCAAACACTGGAAAATATCAATGCAATATATGATGCATCACAGCTGCCTGTACTTGCCCCACTAATTGGATTAAACAAACAAGAGATAACAGGGTTAGCTAAGAAAATAGGCACTTATAAGCACTCTATCTTGCCCTATGGAGACTGCTGTTCATACATGATAGCAAAACATCCAATCACAAGATCAGAGTTGGATGAAATAATAACATTGGAGAAAAATATAGAAAACAAAAAAGAATTAATTGACTCTGCATTGGAAAATACAAAAATAAAAAAATACAATCTATCCTAAATTATAAATAAGACTTTATCAAAAATCTTCTCTAAATCTCTTTATAAACCTTATACTTACTCGTAAACATCAAGTTTAATCATTAATGGGGAACTTGTCTTAGGTGCTCAACCATATGCAGTATTTGAAATGGTAATAGAACAGGCATTAATTTAAAGTTGTTTTACTTATTTTCATGTAAAAGAGAAACTTTTATTAATGCTTATCTTTATTTTATGGTCTAATGCCTAAGAAATGTATTATATGTGAAGAACCAGCACAATTTGGTATTAAATGCACACGAGATTACTATTGTAGAGAATGTGCAAAACAAAGCTTTTCTGATTTAGGTCTTTTAAAAAAATTAGAATAAACTAGCTGCACCAATAATACCTGCAAATCTTAACTCTGATTTTAAAACTTTACTTGGTTCAAACATGCATCTTTTACTAATACTTTTCTTCATGGACTTTGAAAAATACTTCCAAGCAAGTGATATATTTCCTCCAATAATAATTACCTTTGGATCAAGTGCATAAATAATATTAGTAAGACCTATGCCCAAATACTCTCCATACTCTTCAAATACTTTCTTTGCTACTTTATCTTTGTTAGTTGCCAAATCATAAATCTCTTTTGGAGATCTGACTTTTAATCCTTTTAAACCAGCAATTCGCAAGATTCCTCTTGCAGAGCACATTGTCTCAAAACAACCAGTATTTCCGCACTTGCTATACTCTCCGTCATACTTAATTGTCATATGACCAAATTCACCAGCATTTGATCTGCCATGATAAATCTTTTTATCTAGAACAATCGCTCCTCCAACTCCTGTGCCTAAAGTAACTCCAACAACAAAGCTAAAATCTTTGCCACTCCCATATAATGTCTCACCTAGAGCAAAACAATTAACATCATTATCTAACAAAACTTTAGTATTAAACCTTTTTTTTAGTTTGCTACATATTTTAAAATTCTTAAGAGGAACATTAGGAGAATTAATAATAACTCCTTTTTTGTAATCCAAAGGTCCTGGACAACCAACACCAATGCCAGAAATATCTTTTGTTTTCACACTATCAATTGCATCTAAAATATTTCTAAAAACAGCTTTTGTTCCTTTTCTTGTTTGAGTCTTTACAACTGCTTTGCTAAGAATCTTGCCTTTAGAAACAAGTCCGGCTTTGATACTTGTCCCACCTATGTCCAGCCCAACATAATAACTCATAGTCTAGGGTTAAATTTTATGCTATAAAAATGTTTGTAAAAATTATGCTTCAGGTTCTTCTTCTTTTGGCACTTCTTTCATACCTTCTGCTTGAACACCTTCAATAGGCTCATCCTTCATAACTTCTTTAATAATCATAGTTGGGATTCCAGCATCTTCAAGTCTATTTTCAATAATTCCATCAGGTTTACCCTTAAGCTTGGCCATAATACTTTCTGCTTGCTCTGTGTATTCTGCTCTTTGCTCTTCAATCTCTTTAGCCATTCTCTTTCTTTCTTCTTCAATCTCTTTAAGTTCTTCAGCAGTTAATTCTGTTTTCTCTTCTTTGATTTCTTTATCATACTTACCTGCAATAACATCCTTAAGTGTTTCAGCAGGCCTTTTACCTTCAACCATAACACCCATAGATCTGCATGTTCCAAGCACTTCCTTGATTTTTTCTTTTAATGATTTTCCAAGTAAAGAATCTTCTTTCATCTTAGCAACTTTGATAAGCTGCTCAATCTTCAAATCTGCAACCATTTCTTCCTTTGGATTAGCTGAACCTTTTTTTAAATTAGCTTCATTTTTTAAAAGTTCAGATGCAGGAGGAGTTCCCACACTTATAGTAAATTCTTTAGATTCAGTATTAACTTCAATCTTTACAGGCACCTGCAAACCTTTGAAACTGCCTGTTTTGTCATTAATAGAATTAATAATCTGTCCAATATTAACTCCTAATGGACCTAAAGCTGGACCTAATGGTGGTGCAGCAGTAGCTTTGCCACCTTCAACCAATGCTTCAACAGTTTCAGTTGCCATATAAAATTGGTGATTAATTACTGTATTTAAATCTTACTGTGTGTTAATCAAATATTTCTAAGTTTATTGGTTCATATATCAATTATTTGGATGTTGAATTTTTCCTACTTTTAGGTAATAAAAATAGAAAAATTTATAAACTTATAATGATTGTTAACTACTATGAATATAAATTTTGATAGAGAATTTCTAGATACTACTAAAGAACCCTCTTTCCATGATTTGGAAAAAAGTTTCCAGTTTTTAAATTTGTTAAATAGAATTGCAAATAAGACTTCTACAACTCCTTATGAGATAACCAGAGGAGATAAATCTTATGCACCAATTTACATCAGATATAGAAAAACAGGTGTTGAAACAAAAGTACCCTTGTCTGCTGTAGTTGCTGCAGGAATGACTTATGGATTGAATAGGGAATCACTATCTCAACATTATTCTATTGGTACATGGGAAGAAGCAGCACCAACAAATGCTGAGGCAATTTTAAGAACGTTTTTTTTTATTGGTGGAGCTGAATATTGTGATACTGGAAAAGATGCTTGGAATTTTTTATCAAAGAAAATTTATTTTTCAAAGCAATATTCTGTTGAAGATGTAGTTGTCAAAATGGTGGATGAAGTGCACAATACTTTGGCAAAATATGCAGGAAGAAAGGTGCCAATATCTGAAAAAGAACAACAAATAGTTATGCTTCATATGGGTGATTCCATTTCTAATATGGAATATGAAATTAGAATTGGCAATCTATCCTTGTGAGAATTTTTAAAATACCAAATAATAGAATCCTTATTCTTCAGTATCTCTTCTGATAACCTTAACAGCATCGATTTTTAGAGTAATTGGAATAGGTACTGCTGCTTCTAAAAGCTCAACAACAACTTCTCCCTTAGCCTTATCAATCCTTGAGATTTTAGCCTTTTCTCTTTTAAAAGGACCAGAAATAATCTCAGCAATATCATTCTTTCTGATATCCATCTCTGTAGCTCTTTTTGGCTCTAGCATATGTTCTATTTCAGAGAAATCAACTTGATTAGGCAAAATTCCTCTTGCATAAGGTACTCTAAATGCAGATTGCTCAGCATCTTGTTTTGTAGCGGCTTCAACAAAAATATAACCTCTCATACCATGTGGCCGGATAAGTGAAAAAACATCAAATCCTTTTTTTACAGCATTAGAACTAACAAAATCCATAACCTGGTCTTCTCTATTTGCAGTTGTTCTCAAAGCAAAAATATGTGATTTTTTCTCCTCTGTCATTTTAGTAAAAACCTCACAATCTGCAGTAAAAATCCAACAAGCCCAATAATCACAATTCCGAGGCCTGTAACTTTAAAGATAGTCTTAAACTCATCCATAGATGGTTTTTTTGTAACCTTTAAAACCCTAATATATTCCTTACTTCCTTTTTTTAATTTTTTTACAATATCCATCTTAATCTACAAACTCTATTCCTAGTTCATTTTCAATTTCTTTGTTTCTGCTGTCACTTATATTTGAGCCTGGGCCTAATATTTGTGGGCTTTGAACCCCCGTAATAATAAGCATAGTCCTAATTGTATTAGCTAAGTCCTCATAGATTTGGGCACCCCAAATAATATGTGCTTGGTCAGATAATTTATCTGAAACAGCTTCTACAACTTTTCTTGCCTCATCAAGAGTCATATCCGGACCACCAGCAACATTGATTAATGCACCATTTGCACCACCAATGTCAACATCAAGTAGAGGATTTTGAATTGCCTTTTCTACAGCTTCAGATGCTCTATCCTCAGTATCAGATTCACCAATACCAATAAGTGCAACTCCTCCACCAGTCATAACAGTTCTAATATCAGCAAAATCTAAATTTACAAGACCTGCTTTTGTAACCATTTCTGCAATACCTTTCACAGCATTAGTTAAAATTTCATCAGCAACCTTAAATGCTGTATGAAGCGGTAAATCAGGAGCCAACTCTAATAATTTATCATTTGGTATAACAATAAGAGTATCAACAATAGCCTCTAGTTTTTCTAGACCCATTATTGCGTTTTCATATCTTCGGTGGCCCTCCATAGCAAATGGCAGAGTCACAACACCAACAGTTAAAGCACCTTGTTTTTTAGCTAATTCAGCGAGAACTGGTGCAGAACCTGTTCCTGTTCCACCACCAAGACCGCATGTAATAAAAACCATATCTGCTCCTTGCAAAACTTTTTTTAACTGTTGCTCTGATTCCCTGGCAGCCTCTTGACCGATCTTTGGGTTAGAACCTGCTCCAAGTCCATTGGTTAATTCTTTACCAATCAAAACCTTTTTGTCAGCAGTAGTATATAATAAATCTTGAGCATCTGTATTAATAGCAATTGACTCTGAACCAGCAACACCAACTTCTGCAATTCGTGTAATAGTATTACCTCCACCACCACCTGTACCAATAACTTTAATCTTAGCTTTGTGTGTTGATAAAAGTTCTTCTAGTTCAGCATCCAAAACATTTGTTTTTTGAGTTATATCTTCTTCATTTCCAATAATTGCAGCCACATTAAGCACCTCGTAAATGCGATTTTTAATGATAATAAATTACTAATACTAATATATAAATCTATCTATCAGGCCCTTCTGCCTTTTGTTTTTTTGCTTCCTGGACTTTTATTTTAATAGATTTAACATCAACTAACTTAGTAATCTCTTCTTTGAGTTTATCTACAACTTCATCAGGAAGTTTGTTTTCCAGTTCAATCTCTGCTCTATTCTCTTTCACATTAACCTTACTGTCTTGATTGAGCAAAATAGATATTAAAGCTTGAATTTGTTTTTCCTGATCTTTAACAATTTTATTTATCGTAACATTATATTTAAGGTCTCTTCCTGAAAGTGGATGATTAAAATCTACAATTACTCTTCCACCACTAGCAGTCTTTACAGTTCCAATTGTACCATCAATATTAACTTGCAGGCCAGGAACCGGATTAATCTTTTGTTTTCTAAATGTACTTGAGGGAATCAATTTTAATAATTTAGCATCTTTTTTCCCAAATCCTTGCTCTGCAGACAGTTTTATAGTATATTCTTTGTTTTCTTCTTTTCCAATAAGGTTCTTGTCCATACCTTCTAAAATCTGTTTTTCACCAACACATACAGTTACAGGACCATATAAATGATTCTCTTCAAAAATAGCATTTTCTTTAGCAATCTTCTCATCAGTTGTATCAAAAACTAAATCATCTTCAGCTAATTTGCCTGTATATTCAATTTCCACAAAATCCTTTTTCTTAATCTTTCCCATTCTAGTTCCTCATTAAAATTATGAGAATTAATAAGTGTTTTGGAATATTTGTTTATTTATAAAGGTTTTGGAAAAAATAAATTAGTTTTTATAATTATTAACAAAATCTTTCACTTCCTTAGCTAGCCTCTCACTATCAATACAACACCAACCATGAAAATACTTGTTTAGAATGATAACTTTTGAATTTTTAATAAGTTTGTTTATTTCCCATGCATCATTAACAGATATAAATTTATCCCATGAGCCCCATAAAATTAAAGTTTTGCAATTAACTTTTTTAAAGATTTTTTTGTGATCAATTAATACTAGTTCTTTTATAAAGTTTAGAATATGTTTGTTTCTTAAACATTTAATCCCTCTCTTTAAATACTCTGTCCCATAATTAACTAACCTTACATATCTCTTACCTGCATTTTTCTTAAAAGTAGTTCCAATTGTAAGGAGTGGAAGTAGAAAGCTGATGAGGAAATATCTGTAAATTGGGTTATGTTCATTAAGCCCGGCAGAATCAATTAATATGAGACAATTAACCTTGCTCTTAATCTTAACTGCAACGTATGTAGAAAGCAACCCAGCCATAGAGTGTCCCACTAAAATAAAATTCTTTAATTCTTTCTTTTTGATAAAATTAAGAAGTGATTCACTAATTTGATTAAGATTTAAATCATCAGTGTTTTCACTGTTTCCATGACCTGGAATACTTGGTGCAATAACTGTAAAATTTTGTGCAAGCAAATCTAATGTGTCCTTGTAAGCTTTTGGATCACTAGCAAAACCATGCAGAAAAACTAAATCAGTTCCTGTCCCACCTTCATAGTATTCAAAATTCTTACCATTAATCTTAGTCATGTACTGTTTTAACATAATCTAAAACCTCATCCACAACCTGCTTTGGAGTCAAATTAGTTGTATCAATTACAATATCATAATTACTCAAATCCAAAATATCAAAATCATAATAATTTATCCATCTATCCTGATTAGTCTCAACCCTTTGCCTCATATCCTTGATAGTTTCTCTTATACTATCAAAACTTTCAGTTTTTCTTTTATGGGTAAGTCTTCTTTTAGCTCTTTGATTCTCATCACATTCCAGGTAAACCTTAACAGCATTAGGAATAAAAAAAGCTCCAAGCCAGGTATCAAGCACAATCTTATCTTTTTCTTCACCAAGCTCTTTTGTTTTATTATCAATCATTTTGTCCCATTTGTCATCTGAGGCTTCTTTCTCACCTAATTGAGTAATGGTTAGGTCATGTTCTGTGGCAATATCTCTTTGCAGATCTCCAGTAGAATAATGTTTATAACCTAGATTTTTTGCAACTGACTTAGCTACAGTACTCTTTCCAGAGCCAGGCAGACCAGAAATTGTAATTATCATATCAAAGAAATTAATAGTCTAATTTTTAAACCTTTTTATTAAATAATCAAAAAATATTTATAGTAGTAATTATTTAAAAATGATAAAGAAAATTATTTACTATAAAATGAGGTGTAAGAAATATGAATAAAAAAATAGTTTTTTTCTTGGCAATACTAGTTGTAATTGCAGGTTGCGTTGTACAATCACCACAACCAACTCAATCCCCGCAACCAACACAACAGCCTGTTTCTACAGAAGGTATTGACCAGATTGTCAAGGAAGCACTACCAAGAGTAGAAGAAAAAGAACAAATAAAACAAGAACCAGTAAAAGTTGCAGAGTCAGAAATATTTGCAAGAATCACTGTTAATGAAGGAGATTTAGTTAAATTAGATCTGGATGCAACAGACCCAGACGGGGATCCACTTGAATACACATTCTCCGCACCATTAGATTCAGAAGGAAAATGGCAAACTGAAATAGGAGATCAAGGTAAATATCCTGCTTCAATAACTGTTTCAGATGGTAAACTAAAAACTGCAAAACAAATCTTGATCGTAGTAAAAGAAGTAAATCTTGCTCCAGAATTATCCGGAGTAAAAGATTTGGAAGTTAAAGAAGGCGAGCTTTTAGAATTACAGTTTTTAGCAAAGGATCCAAATGGAGATGAAATAACTTGGGAGTTTAGTGCCCCATTAGATTCAGAAGGAAAATGGCAAACAGAAGTAGGAGATAGAGGAGAGTACTCAGCACATGTTAAGATATCAGATGGAGAATTATCAGATGAAGCATCATTTAAAGTAAATGTGATTGCAGTAAACCTACCTCCTGAACTAAAAGTAAACACAAATATTGAAGTTAAAGAAGGAGAAATGGTTAACTTAGCACCAAAAGTAACTGATCCAGATGGAGATGATATAACATTGACATACTCTGGATGGATAACTCAAGAAAAGTACCAAACAACATATGATGATGCAGGAAAACATAAGGTTATAGTAACTGCATCAGATGGTATGCATCAGGAGTCAGTTGTAGTCTGGATAACAGTAGAAGACGTTAACAGAGCTCCACAAATACACGGACTAATTATTAATTAATTTTTTTTTCTTTTTTTTANNAATATTTAAATAGCTAAATCTACTGAAATTTCTAAATGAAACAAACCACAAAATTCTATATAACATCCTTTCTAAAGAATCAAACTTACTTTACCCCTATCCTAATATTGTTTTTGCAGGCATCTCATCTAAATTACCAACAAATATTTTGGGTCTTTACAATTGGCAGTGTATTTAGTTTCATACTTGAAATACCAACAGGAGTATTTGCAGATTTATATGGAAAAAGAAAATCAATTATTTTCTCAAAATTTGGAATTTTTTTAAGTTATGTTGTATTTGGTTTTTCAACTAATTTTCTGATGTTTGTAATAGCACAGTTATTGTTTGAATTTGGAAATGCATTTAGATCTGGAACAGAATCAGCATATGTATATGATTATGTTGATCAGAAAACAAAATTATCATATACAGAAGTAAAAGGAAAACAAAAATTCTGGGCACGTATTGGAGAATCATTAGCAACCGCGCTAGGAGGTTATCTAGCAGTAAAATTAGGATATAACTGGGTATTTTTTATAGCCGCTCTACCAGCTTTTGCCAATTTTATACTAGCCTTAATGTGGGAACACATAAAAGAAAGAGAAGGTAAAGTCTCTTTAAAACTATCAGTACAGCATGCGAAAAAATCTTTTTGCCAACTCTGCAAAAACATTGATATACTAAAAATAACATTAAATATCATGATCTTCACAGCAGTTCTGGCAGCAATGAACAAGTTTATCCAGCCATATATGATAGATGCAAAAATACCAGTTGAATGGTTTGGCTTCATATATGCAGCAAGTTTAGCCCTAACAGCCATTGCAGTCAGATTTTCTTATTTGATTGAAGATAAATTTGGAAAGAAAACAACAATCAACTTTCTGACACTAACAGCAGCAATACCTGCAGCGATAATTGGATTCAAATTTGTTTCAATCATTGGGGTAATCCTGTTCTTTTTAATAGTGATAATCGAAAACATAAGATCACCAATAGCAAACAATGAGTTTCACAGTCTTGTTGAGTCAGAAGAAAGGGCAACAGTTGGTTCTGTGCTAGCTTTGGCAAAATCTCTTGGTAAAATAGCACTACTACCTATAGCAGGATACTTTGCAGACATTTATTCCATTTATATTGCTATACTATTTCTTGCTGTAATCATTGTGGTAAACGGAATTTTATTTAGATTGAAAACCAAAACTCAAACACAAGAAACATTATTCTGACTCAATGCTTTTTTGTATGCATTAATCTGTTTAGAATTTATCCAGCCCAGTCCACCATTTTTCCTTGAGGTTGACCAGACTTTAAGTACTGCTTTTGAGCCTCTTTCAGCTTCAAGCAAAATAACATCTGTCAATACTGCCAAAAAATCATCTTTTTCTTTGAAAATTTCAAAAAAGTTATTTAGATAACCTGCAAGATAATGACAAACAATAAAATGCAATAGGATTTTAGGATTTACATCTTCTCTTGCCTGAGTATGCCCCCAGATAACACTGTCAGATTTTGCATCACCATCTCTTGGAGTCCCTCCATCCACAAACATCTTATGACCATTATACATCATTTTAGCTAATCTTGATAAAGACTTTTCATAATAATTATCATTAGGATCAAAAGCATTTGTTGCATATTCTTTCAAGGATTTTTTAGATTCTGGTGATTGTAAAAAAACATTAGCTCTCAAACCTGAAGCACTAGTATTTTGTGTTCCATATTCCTGCATTACTTTGTTTGCTTTTTGAATTATGTAAATTTCCTTTTCTCCATACTCATCAAGTTTTGCAGTAAGCTCAATATAAACTTCAATAATCTCACCCAATTTCTTTGGATTGTCCAATGCAAAATCACATGCTTTCTTAACCTCAGGAACTTTCTTTAAAGCTATAGAAAAATTCCTGGCATTTTGTAAAGCAATATTCTCTTGCATTAGATTTCTTGTGGAATGCAAATTAATAAACTTTTTGATTCTAGTTATGTTGAATAACAATAAAGTTTATTAAAGCAGAAAATATTTACAATTAAGATGAAAGAATTAGTGTCTGTGATAATTCCAGCGTATAATGAAGAAAAATATATCCATAGATCTCTGGGTTCACTCAAAAATCAAACATTACAGGATTTTGAAGTTATTGTGGTAGCTGACTCATGTACAGACAAAACAGAAGAGATTGCAAGGAAATATGGTGCAAAAGTCATTAGTGTTAATACTAGAAATAATGGTAAGAACAGGAACATTGGTGCAAAACATGCCAAAGCAGACATCCTAGTATTTTTAGATGCAGATGTAAGGCTTTCAAAAAACTATCTTAAGGAAGCCTATCTGGCAATAAGTAAAGGTTATAATTGTGGAAGACCTTATTATTATTTTGAGGATGAAAATCTGATTTCAAAACACAGATTGTACTTGGTAAATAAACTGAAAATTGCCCAGTTTCCCCACACATGGTTTGTGACCAGAAAACTCTTTTTCTCAAGCGGGGGATATTCCACAAATCTGGGGAACTGTGGAGAAGAATGGGAAATTGCTTTGTCAGTTAGAAAACAAGCAAAATGTGAGGTAGTTAACGCTACTGCTCATAATTCAAACAGAAGGGCACAAAAAATGGGTGTAGCAAAAGACCTTTTGAATACAGCCTTCACCGCTGCAAGATATGCTGTTGGATATAGGTTGCTGAACAATAATCCTCCTAATTGGCCAGATTTTAGATAGAACAAGTTTATTATCT
The DNA here is from genome assembly GCA_018263355.1 of Candidatus Woesearchaeota archaeon. Taxonomy (GTDB): domain Archaea; phylum Nanobdellota; class Nanobdellia; order Woesearchaeales; family JAGVZT01; genus JAANXH01. Next base: position 6,978 of record JAANXH010000010.1, on the reverse strand, counting down.
TTTGTTTTCAGTATATGGTAAAAAAACCTGGTTTTTCATCCTTTTAAACGCAAGATCCATTAGAACTTTCAAATTCTCAATATCAGCAATATTATATTTGATAAGTAAATCAAGAGCATCATCATCTCCTCTTTGATATCTTTTCCATAATCTGACAGCTTCATAACCATCAACTTCTTTTAAATCATCATCACGCTCAATACCAACTGCTCTTTCAATTAATTTCAAACCCCCAGAATAACCCAGCCTTCTCATAACATATCTTAAATCAATATGAAATTTATTAACATCAGTATCTGGAAATTTTTGAGAAATAAAAGGGATATCAAAACACTTGCCATTAAATGTAACAACAGTATTAAACTTTTGAAATTCATCTGCAAATTTGTCAAGATTTTTACCCTGAATAAAAACTTTGCTTTTTTTCCCATCAAACAAACCAATAGTAGTTATATCATGATAATGTCTGCTCAAACCAGTGGTCTCAATATCTAAAAAACAAACATTAGTGTCTGGATAAACCCTCCATTGTTGATTATCTGGAAAATGATCAAGTAAGAATTTATGGTTGTTTTCATCAATATGCTTTGAACACGTTTCCAAAAACCTTGCAATTCGAGTTCTCTTCCCGCTTGAAATTCCAACTCGCTTAGAACTCATGAAAGTATCCCAGTCAAGCACATTATTCTTCCAGATCTTTTGTTCAGTCTTACATCCGACACCAGGAACATGTTGAAAAGTATTTTTTAACATTTTAATCACCAGTTTTTCAAAAATAAAAATTCAGTAGAGTTATTAAATTTTATTGTAATTAAAACTTATACAATTACTTAGAATGCGTTTGGGTCTAAATGTCAGGACTGTTCGTCCTGATCATGCTCAGGAAGCTACGCTTCCCGACAGCCCCTGGCTTATCTCACTAGCGTTCCTAACACATAAATCATAGATTTCTGAGTTTAGCCAGTAGCATTATAATGCAGTCACTCCGCACATTCGTGCTATGTTCGGCATCCCAAAGCGACCTTTGGGAGTCTGAAAAGCTATCTTAAGATAGCTGCCGAGTGAACAAAGTGAACGAATGCATCTGCTTGTCAAAGGGAAGAGTGCAAAAGCCCCCGCCTCTCAGAAATTATGAATTTCTGATGATGGTTGCCAGAGCAACCCAGGAACGAAATGTAATGAAGTGAGTATGGTTGCCAGAGCAACCCAGGAACGAAATGTAATGAAGTGAGTATGGTTGCCAGAGCAACCTATGAATGTTAATGAATATGATCAGAAAACTTTGTTTTCCGACATTTAGGCGGTGGGATTACTTTGAAGGTTAAGCCTTTTAAGTTAGGAACGGAGCAAAGCGGAGTGAGATTAGTTGCCAGAGCAACTCAGGAACAAAGCGAAGCGAAGTGAGATTAGTTAGAAGTGTAGCTTATAACCTTGGAATGTAGCGAAGCGGAATGAGTACGGCTCTGAACAGCAGATTTTCTTTACACTTTCGATATATATTTAAATTATCTCTTATATTTATATTCTAAATTTGGATTGTGATTAAAGTGAAATTACCTTTTGGAACATTTACAATAACAGAAAAAAGTAAGGAGTTAATTCAGAAGATATTAGAATCAAAATATGTAACTTGTGGCAAATATGTAAAAAAATTTGAGGACATGTTTGCAGAAAAGCATAAAGTTAGAAATGTAGTTGCTGTAAGTTCAGGTACTGCAGCAGATGTATTGGGTTTAGCTGCCCTACATTCCACCGGAGCAAAAAGAGGAATGGAAGTAATAATTCCTGCATTGACATTTATTGCTACAGCAAACGCAGTTATGCATGCAGGCTTTAAACCAGTGTTTGTAGATATTGACCCAAAAACATTTAATATTGATCCTAAAAAAATTGAGGAAAAGATTACAGATAAAACCCTAGCAATAATGCCAGTTCATCTGATGGGAAAACCATGTGATATGAATTCTATAATGAGGATAGCAAAATCACATAATCTGGCTGTTGTTGAAGATGCAGCTGAAGCTCATGGGGCAGTATACAGGGGACAACCTGCTGGAACAATTGGGGACATGGGTGCTTTTAGTCTATATGTTGCTCACATAATAACAACAGCAGAAGGAGGGATTATCACCACAAATAATGATCATTATGATGAGATCCTACGTTCATTAAGGTCTCATGGCAGAGCTTGTAAATGTAAGACTTGTATACTCAATAAAGGAGAATCATATTGTAAAAAAAGGTTTTCAAATAGCTATGGGGACAGCAGATTTTATTTTGAAAGAATAGGCTATTCCTGTAAAATGAATGAGTTAGAGGCAGCAATTGGTATAGGAGCAATGCAAGAGTATGACGAGATTTTAAAGATAAGAAGGAGAAATCTAAAATATTTGATGAAAGCATTTAGAGAATTTCCTGAAATATATACATTTGAGGAGGAAAACTATGAAACAATTGGTCCTCATGCATTTCCCTTTGTTGTGAAAAGCGATAAATTCACTAGAGACCAATTAGCAAATCATCTTGAAAAAAATCAAATACAAACAAGGACTTTTTTTGCATCAATACCAACACAATATTCTGCATACTCTGGATATGAACTTGGTGATTTCCCTCACTCTGAAAATATTGGCAGAAATGGTTTGCACATAGGTGTGCACCAAGATCTCACATTAAAACATCTTGATTATATGATTCAAACTACCAAAGAATTTCTAGAAAAGTTTTAGTTTATTTCTTGCAGTAGTCTATGAACTGCTTGTCTAAAGCTGCATTCAGGTTCCCAGCCTATTTTATCTGTAATCTTTGAAATATCAATTGATTCATCTTTGTTGTAAGTTTTTTCAAAGCTACCTGTTTTTAGGATATATTCCTTATCCATTTCTTTTGCAATAGTCTTAACTATGTTCTTAATCATCTGTGGGTCACCACCACCAACATTAAATAACTGTGTTTTTTTTGAATAATCTTTTTTTATCAGTTTTAATAGAAGTGAGATTAAATCATCAATATACACATAGTCAATTACCTTTTCTGCAATATTAACTTTAACTTCTCGTCCCTTTCTAAGTTGAGAAATAATTTGAGGTATCAGAAAAGAATCTGGCTGGTCTGGGCCAAAAACATAACTTTGTCTAAGAATAACTAAGTTCTTATTTGATTTCATCATTCTTAAACTTTGCTCAGCCAACAACTTTGAGACCCCATAAACAGAATCTGGGTTAGTTGGATGTTTTTCATTAACAGGAACATATTTAACATTTCCATATACTGATGTGCTACTAGCAAATATCAAAGTTTTTGCATTGCTTTTTTCAAAGGCTCTGCACACATTAAGAGTTCCTATTACATTTGTTTTTAGAGTTTTTAAAAGGTCATCATAAGAATCTGAATGAGGAAGGATTGCAGCTAAGTGCAATACAACATCAATATCTTTCATATAATCATCAAGTTTATCTTCAGTAATATCACAAGAGTGATTAGTATATTCTGTGTTTTTAGCGCTAGAATTAGAAATACCTATTACTTTATATCCCTCATTAACCAGACGTTTGCTCAGTCTGCTTCCTATAAATCCAGTAGAGCCAGTTATCAGTACTTTTTTTTTCATCTTTAGTTTATTAAAAATCTGGTTTTACTTAAATATTTTTTTTAATTTTTTAGTCAGACTGTGAGGTATCTAAAACCATTGGCTTTGAGCAGTAGCGAGCAGTAAGATTTATTCAATATCATAAATCAAAATAGTATTAGCAATTCTATGTGTTGGCTCATAATCAAGTAACCACCCATAACAATCTTGTTTTTTCATCAGATGCGTAACAGAGATGACAATTGTTCCGTTTGTTTTGCCACAACCCAATGCATTATAATCAAACCCATAATACTCTGGAATCCTATGACCATGTACTGCTGGAAAACCATAATAACTAATCTTAGAATTATTAATTTTGTTTTGTGTTAAATAATCTGCAAGGAAAAATAAATCTTGTCCCCAGTCTATAGTTGAGTCCACAATATACATATGGGAATTATCATAATCAATAAACTCATTAACATAAGAGTGATAGTGTGGATATGCTAAAACAGAGCCAGTTATATACCAAACCCCAAGTAGAACAAAGATAAGACTTTTCAATTTGATCTTAAACTTGACTATTCTACTTGCAAATATAATCAGTAAAGGAATTGTACTTAATACGTATCTATACCCAAATTGGTAAGTACTGTTAGTGAGAGCCAAATGCAGAGTAATTACTGGAATAATTAGAAAATATTCCTTGAATTTAGAGTATTTAAAGCAGAGAAGTCCTGCAAAAACTAGAAAAATAAGCATAGGAATAGGAGTCTTAATTAAAAAAAGATACATAAAAAAATAACTTCTAACAACTGGTTTCTTGTTTAAGATCAGGGAAGCTTCCTCTCCTTGTGATAAGTAAATATTTGAGCCAAGACCTCTTGCATAATAATATGGCAATGGGCTAGGAACTTTCAAAAGAGCGAATTTCATTAAGGGAGTTTTTGTAAACTCTTTTACTGGAAACAGAGTTTTATTAAGGTGAATGTCATCCTGCATGGATTTTGCTATAGGTCTGAACATGTCCTCTGCCTTGTAGGTACAAACAATCACCAAATATGCAATAAAAAACATTGCTAATAAAGAAAAACCAATCCCAAATAAATTTTTCAGATATTTAATTTTCTTAAATCTGAAAAGTTTAATCTCTTTTTTGTGTATCCATATAAGTAATCCAAGAATGCTGTATATTGGAAACAAGAAAATCGCAGTGAACTTCATGCACTGGGCTAGTCCAAGTATAACCCCAGCAATAAGCAAGTTCTTCCAAGTCTGTTTTTTATAGAATTTATAAAAGTAATACAGTGCAATCAAATTAAAAACAGCAAAGCCCCAGTCTCCAGATGAGATTTGTGAGTGGGCTAAAAGTTCTTGGTTAAATACATATAAAAATAAGGCAAAAAACCCTGCTTTTTTCCCATATAGTTCTTTTGCCCATTTGTAAACATAAAAACCTAATAACATTGACAGTAAAACCATGGGGATTCTTGACCAGAACACAATTTTGTAAGGTTGATTTTGACTTTCAAAGAAAAACAAGTATGAAAGAGTATTCATGTCTTTAATTTTCCAGCTCTGATGATCAAATGGAAAGTTAAGATCCATAAACAACAAAGGAAATGTGCTTATCATAGCAGGTAGTGGGCCATGTTCAGGAAGCATTCTGTAATCCCATGTTTTTAGTTTTGTGTAACCAGAAATAATATGGTGGGCTTCATCTCCGTGAATAGAATGCTGCATTAGACTTGGAATTGTCTGTAGAGGAATAAGTAGAATAAGAAATAAAACTATCAATTTTTGTTTAGTAACCCATTTCTTTGTAATACTTTTCAACCTCTCTTAGTCTTTGGGTAGTTCCAATATCTTTTACAAAGTCATCACTAACATATCCGTGAATATATTCTCCTGCTTTTAGTAATCTTGGATAAAGATAAGTCTCATAAGTAAAAACATCTTTTTCCATATAGTCAATAACTTCTGGTTCTAAAATACTAATTCCTGCATTTCCCAAATTCCCAGCATTAGTGTGGTCATCATGTTTACTTACAAATCTAGCAACTCTCTTATTCTTATCTAAAACCAAAATGTCACTGTCTTCTGGGTGAGAGGATTCATGCAAAAAAACACTCATAATTGCTCCATTCTTACTTGCTTGAATATGTGCATCAATCATTTTTTTTAAATTAATTTTACATGCAATGTCTCCGCTTAGATAAACAAATCTACCTTCAATATATTTTCTTGCATATCTCAGTGGTCCTCCGCTTCCTAAGGGTTTTGGTTCATTAGAATGATATATTTTAACGCCCAATTTGCTGCCATCACCAAAATAATCAACAATAACTTCTTGCATATGACCATTCATCATAACAATCTCTTTAATACCATATTTTTTAAGCCATAAAACTAATCTTTCTAATATGGGGATTCCAGCAAGCTTCACCATAGGTTTGGGTATATCAGAAGTTAGAGGCATTAACCTTTTACCTTTGCCACCAGTACTAATAAAAGCTCTCATCTCACTAACTATTTTTTTAAATTTTTTGTTCTTTAAACATACTATGTTCTATTAACTCACAAATAACATGACCTATTGTGATATGTGACTCTTGAATTCTTGCTACATCATTAGAAGGAACATTAAGTAAAATATCTGCGATTGGTTTTAACTTTCCTCCTGATTTGCCTGTAAATGCGATTGTTGTAGCACCTTTTTCTTTGGCTGCAAGTAAGCCTTGTAGTACATTCATTGAATTTCCACTAGTGCTAAGCCCGATCACTACATCTTTTTCCTTAACTAAACTTTCTATTTGTCTTGCAAAGATATATTCATAACTATGATCATTACCTATAGCAGTAATAACTGAGGGATTAACATTTAATGCAACAGCTTCAAGCATAGGCCTGTTAAAATACAGCTTATTAACTAACTCTCCAACAATATGCTGGGCATCAGAAGCACTTCCTCCATTGCCAAATATAACTAATTTACCTCCACTTCTATATGAATCAATCATAGTTTGAATAACACAACTGATTTGAGGGATTAGTTTGTCAATTACTTTTTGTTTGGTTTCAATGCTTCTCATTATTTGTTTTTTAATATGGTCTTCCACTTCGAACCTCCCAGCTTTGCAAGCCTTTAAAATCAAAGCTAAAGTTAATAACCTTAGCACCAGCCTTTCTTAATTTTCTTGCAACAATCTGCTCTGTATTTGGTTTGCAATAAAAAACAGCATGCCCACCTCCACCTGCACCACTCACTTTACCACCTAGTGCTCCATGCTTTCTAGCAAGACTGTAGAGTTTGTCAATTTTTTTGTTAGATATCATTGGGCTGTATTTTTTTTTGGTAATCCAAGCCTCATGCAGCAAATGTCCAAATTGATTAAAATCACCACTAA
>JAANXH010000001.1 GCA_018263355.1 Candidatus Woesearchaeota archaeon | reverse complement strand
TGAAAACAACAGAAGATAAAATCTTCTGTGCCCCAAAATTTTCAATTTTGAGGGGTTCGACCAAAAGTGAGGAGTTTCGGCTGTCGCCGAAGCCTCAAGTCGACGAAAGTCCCGGACGGGGCATTTTTCTATTTTGAAATAGTAATAAATATAAAGCTAAATCTTTTTCCTAATATTATGACACATAAGTTTTTTGGTTTTTGCAATCCCATGGTTGAAGAGGTTCTCAGAGTTGATGAGAATTTTATTGACAAATTCAATTTGAAAAAGGGTGCATCAAATCTAGTAGATCTTGAGACATATAATGGTATTGGTCAATCTCTCAGAATGTTAAGGTTGAGGATTACAGACTATTTGGCAGGCGGCTCTGGTTCAAACATTATGGCGGGATTATCCAGTTTAGGTTACAATACTGAATTTTTTGGGGGAGTTGGAGATGATGAACACGGTCATTTCTTGGAACGTGAAATGTTAGATGACTATGGTGTTGAGCCAAACCTGGTAAGAGTTCCAGGAAAAAGTTGCAGCATATATACTTTAGTCACTCCAGATGGTGAGAGAACTTTTGCTACAAATCTTGCAGCAGCACAGAAGGTCAAACCAGAAGATGTAAATCTTGAAGATATTCTTTGGTCAGATTTTGTTTTCATAACAGGATACAAAGTTGCTGATAGTCCTGAAACTTCAGATAGAGTAATTCAATATGCCAGGGAAAATGGAAAAAAGATAATTCTTGATTTGTCATGTGGTGAACATATTGAACATGCAAGAGATAAGTTTGAATCAATTTTAAAACAAGGAGTTTATATGTTGTTTGCTAATGAAGTGGAGACCCAAGTACTGATGGGTTTAAAACCCGGTGCTTCTCTTGATTGTTATGAAGGTATTGTTGCTCACTATCTAAAGTTTGCTGATGTTGTGGCACAAAAGCTAGGGCCAAGAGGTGCTATTGTGGGCGCAAATCAAGACATTTTATATGAAAATACTCGACCTGTTGATATTGTAAATCTTAATGGTGCAGGAGATGGTTTTGCGATTGGCTTTATCCATGGTTACCTACAAGATGGTTTAAAAGCAGGGGCAATTCTTGGAAATAAATGCGCTTCTAAGGTTATAACCCAGGTAGGACCAAGAAGACATTTTAATGCAACTGAACTTAATGGTTATAAAGACTAATATTTTTATACTTATTCTAATTTAAATACAGTAAGCCAAGGTCGCATAAAGGATACAAGTTGTGTCTGTGCAATCCGGTATTGCGGCTGCCTCGAAACTTGTCAAGACAGCAGCTGTCCTCTGGACTTCCCGGTTCAAAGCGATCTTTTTGGAAAAAAGCTCGACCAAAAATTGGAGTTGCTATGCAACTCATTCGTTGAAAGTCCGGGCCTTGGCGCTTATTATTTGGAATTTTTTCAGAAAAGAATATAAATAAAATTAACTAATCTATAGCTATGCAAGACAATATTGGCTTTATTGTTGCAAGTGATCTGGCAATTCCTCCACTATTTGGGGAAGAATTAGATTCTAGGGGCGTTGAAGTAATTACAGTTCCACTTCATATAAATTTTGGTGAAGAACATTATCTGGATGGAGTGAATATTTCTACAAAGAAATTCTATACAAAGATGATTAAATTTAATGCAAAGACAGGAAATCTGCCAACAACTTCTCAACCTAATCCTGCTGAGTTTGCACAAGCATATGATCAAATTTTAAGAAAAGGAATTGATCAGGCTTTGGTTCTTCCTTTACTTAAGCAATATAGCGGTACCTATAACTCCGCACGTGAGGCCATAAAACATTCTGATCTGGATGCAAGAGTTATTGAAACAAAGACTGCTCAAGCGGGAATTGGGTTTATGATTATGAAAGCTTACCAAATGTTTAATCAAGGTGAATCTGTTGACAGTATCGCAGATACACTAAATGATTTTCACAATAACATAAGCATTTCTCTTTTTGTAAATGATCCTAATTATTTGGCTGACAGAGTACCTTCTGTAGTTGGGTATGTTGTGGATACACTTAAGCTCAAATTAGCACTCAAAGTAGAAGATGGAACCATAAAACCTATTGGTGCAAGAAGGACACAAAAAAAAGCTTTGAATCTTGTATTTAATCAGTTTGAAGAATCAATGCAGGACAAACCATTTATTGCATATGCTGTACATGCTGGAAACCTAAAACTAGGGGAACAAATCAATGATAGATTACTTGGACTTAATGTTGGAGAAAACCCCTATGTTCCACAAGGTGTATTAATTGAAGATCTATGTGCTGCACTAGGAAGATATGTTGGTCCAGATGGAGCAGGTATTATTGCATGCACTGATCCAGACCTTGTTAGCTAGTCTTAATTTACAGTTACAGTATTTTCACTATTGATTACTGTTTTGACTAACTTTGTGTAATCTTTTGCACCTCTTGAACTTGGAGCATAGGTAAATATTGATTTTTTTGCTCTTGGTGCTTCTCTTAATTTTGTATTAATTCTAATTGGGTCTGTTACCATGCCATAAAATTCATTTGTTAATTCATTTAAAACTGTCTTGTTAATTTTATTTCTTTTATCAAACATGGTTGGAACAATAAATGAAACTTTTAAGCTGTTGCCATTCTGCATATTAAATTCCTGAATATTAGATATTACTTTATGCAAACTATCAGTTCCTAGTGGATCAAGTGATGTTGGAATTATTGCCTCGTCTGCAAAACTCATTATATTTCTGACTAGTAGTCCTGATGATGGAGGACAATCTACTATCACATAATCATATTTATCTATTAAATCCAGTCTTGATTTAAGCATGTCTGAACTGTTTTCTCTGCTTGCAAGGACTAGATTTATATTATCCATTTCTCCCTTGCTAATTATTGCATCAAAATTTTTCCCAATACAGTGAGTGCATTCACTTAATTGTGCTCCATTTGTAAAAAACTCAAACATTCCTTTTTTGAATTTTTCAATTGGAAAATATGTTGCTACATGACCCTGTGGATCAAGATCTAATAATAAAACTTTTTTTTCTTGCATTGAAAGTCCAGCTGCAAGATTGACTGCGGTTGTAGTTTTTGCTACTCCTCCCTTCTGGTTGATTATGCATATTTTTCTCATGTTATCACCTCAAGAATATGAGTATAGGAAAATAACAACTGGTATATAAAACCTTCTGTTGTCTGAAAGTGGTAACATGAGTTGTTTTACAATTAGTTTAGATAAATTATTGAAAAGTTTAGGATTACTGCAAAACTTACCCACAAGATATAATGTATTAGAAGGTAGGCTGCAGTTTTTGATTTTCTGTAGAAAGTTGTTAGTAATATGAATCTCCAAATTATTATTATTTCAGTAAATGCAAATAATAGATTTTGAAAACCAAAAAACAGTATTGACCATTTTTAATAATAACTGAATAAAGAATATTGCAATAAAAATTTTATTTTTTGAATTGTTTTTCCATATTATTTAAAGTGAGATTCCCATTAACAAATACAATGTTATCCATACTGGTGCAAAAACCTAGCCAGGTGGATTGAATAATGGTTTTTTTAAGGTTATATACCATATGTGATGTGAATAAAGTTACAAATCCCCATAGTTAATTGTTTTTCCAAACATTGTTGGCCAGGTATATTCTTTTAGTAGTTCTTGCAGGCGTTGCCTAATTTCAGAGTCTGTGGTTTGTATCAGATCTTTTAGAATTATTAGATTATAACCAGCAGAGAAAGCTCCCTGGATTGTGGACTCTACACAACCATCACCAAAAACACCTGTTACTAGAATCTGATTAATTTTTTTCTTTTTAAGATAATTATCAAGCTCGGGGTTTGAGAATGCATCATATGTATTTTTTGTTAGAATAAAATCTTGTTTTTGTGGTTTGATGTAGAATTTTTGATTGAATTCATTACCCTCAGAATAATACTTGCATTTTGGATCTTTGTATAGTTCAACAATGTTTTTTGCCAAATGCTTTTTTGTCCAGGGAGTGCTGTTTACAAAGATTACTTGCCCTCCTGATTTTCTGAACTTTGAAATAAATTGTTTTAGTTTGGGAACCATCTCCCGAATTTTATTGTAAGTATCATTTGACTCACATCTTTGATCACAGCATTCATTAATAATATCAATTACCAGAAGTGCTGTGTTGGTTTGCATATTTTTAACATATTATTAAAGGTAATATAAAAATTCTTTCTTTAGAACTTATTTTTCAGGGTTTCTCTTAAGATATTTGAAGCTTAATGATTCTTGATCATTATGCAAAGGATTTCAAAACACTTAATAACTTAAACAATCCAAATTAAAAACTCAAAAACTCCATTGCTTTTGCTACATCCTGCTCTTTGATTAATAACATTGTGTCTGTCCAGCAACTCATTGTATGACCAATATTAATCCCACGATCTGCGAATAAGGAATATAGATATGCCATTGAGCCAGGTGTAGTTTCTATTTCCTCTGGACTTTTTATTATGATCATTGCCCAGTTTTTAGTTATTTTTTTAATGTGCTTTTTGAATATCTTTTTTAGTTCACTAAGGTTTTTCTCTGATATAACTAGAGTCATTGCTTTTGTGCCTTCTATTGCATAAAACAAATCTGCACTGTTCCTAATTTTTTCCTCAACTTGCGTTAGTTTTTTTGAATATTTTCCTTTCTCTATTATTACAACAACAATCTTTGTTTTGATTTCTAATTCACTTTGCTTAAATATCTTGATTATTTTGTTTTCCAAAGGTTTTTGTTTTTGGATTTTTTGTTCATATCTACGACACGCTATTAATATTGCTTCCATACTAGTTTTTTTCTCAATATCAAGTTCTTTAGCTATTCTTCTTGATAGTTTGGAGTAGTTAACAATCCCTTTTATCAAACTATCCTTTATACTTGGATGTTGCTTGATATACTGCTCTGTTAGTTCTGTTGTGGTTGGCATTTTTGTTTAATAGTATCTTTATTTCTGTATATTAAGTATTTAAATTTAACTGATTTGTTCAATATAGAACATTTGTTCGATAGAAAACAATATTGTAAATTTTTGTTTAACTCAGGTCACTAATTATTTAAATTACTTATTTGTTCTTATTTTTGATTAAGATGAAAGCAAAAACACTACCAAAAGATATGGAATTGTTTCTTAGAAGACGGTAGGTTTAGTTCATTGTAATAATTTTTTTTGCTTATGTTTAAGATTATTTGGAGGTTAAAATGAAATTTATCAAAATTCAAGATGTAGGAAATGGAATGGTGCTACGCACTGTCAAGTCCACAGACTTTGGCTTTGTTGAGGACAATGCGATTTTTGTTAATGTGGAGAAGATCTGGAAGATGTCAGCTAATTTCAATGATTTTGCAGACGAGTTTGACACAACCTGTTCACATGAACTGCTTCACATTATGATTGAGCAAGAAATTGGAGATACAGCTTCTATTGTCGGCGAGGAAAAGACTGTTCGTATGCTGACAGGAGAAGTTTGGAATAAGAAGTTGGAAAAAGAATATTTGGAGGATGAAAATGAATAAAGAAAATTTGTATTTGGTTGGTCATCAAGAAGGATATTTGGTGACAGAGATAAAACAGTATGAAGAACATCTGTTTAAGCACACAGTAATCAAGCCAATAAATGGTACTATTGATTACAAAATAGGAGATATAATTGCTTGGAAAGATATCTCAAACATTGTTAATGAAAACAAAATGGAGGATAAAGAATGAAACAAAAAATATCTAGTTATGAAGCACAACCAGAAAAAGTAAATAAAGTATTACTTTTGTTTTCAGGAGGTTTGGATACTTCCTGTATGATAAAGTGGATAGAACAAAAGTATGATGCAGAAGTTATTACATTGACTGTTGATGTTGGTCAGCCAGGAATTGATTTAAAAGCAACAAAACAAAAGGCACTGAAACTTGGGGCAAAAAAAGCTTTTATTGTTGATGCAAAAAAGGAATTTGCTCAAGAGTATATTGCGAAAGCTATTAAGCTTAATGCTTTGTATCAAGGAGAGTATCCACTGAGTACTGCAATTGCACGTCCACTTAAGGCAAAGCATGCTGTTAAGATTGCAGAGCAGGAAAATGTTGATGCTATAGCTCATGGTTCAACTGGAAAAGGTAATGACCAGGTGCGATTTGACATTAGTATTACTACTTTAGATCCTAAGATGAAGATTATTGCGCCTGTGCGTGAGTGGTCTATGGGTCGTGATGAGGAATTAAAATTTGCAAAAAAGCATGGTATACCTCTTCCTACTAATAAAGGAGAGTATTCAACTGATGAGAATATCTGGGGCAAGAGCTCTGAATGCGGAATTTTAGAGCATCCACAAGAATCACCACCAGAGGATGTTTTTCAGTTTGTGACTATTCCTGAAAAAGCTCCTGATAAATCTGAGATTGTGGAGATTGAGTTTGAAAAAGGAATACCAATTAAACTAAATGGCAAGTTGTATGAGTTGCACAAGCTTGTACAAAAGCTAAATTTAATTGGGGGCAAGCACGCAGTAGGGATTATTGATCATATGGAGGATCGTGTTGTTGGTTTGAAATCTAGAGAGGTTTATGAGTGTCCTGCTGCAACTATTCTGCTTAAAGCACATAAGGATTTAGAGAAATTTACCTCAACTATTCACCAAAATAAGGTAAAACCTTTGATTGATCAAAAGTGGGGAGAGATGGCTTACTATGGGCTATGGTTTGATCCTTTAATGAAATCTTTGGAGAGTTTTGCAGATAAGATGAATGAGGCAGTTAGTGGAAAAGTAAAAGTGAAGCTCTACAAAGGTAAAGCTACAGTAGTTGGTCGTGAATCAAAGAATGCTTTGTATGATCTGAACTTGGCAACTTATGATAAGAAGCAGACATTTAACCAATTAGCATCACCTGGGTTTATTGAATTGTTTGGATTGCAGACAAAACTAATTAATCAGATTCAAGGTGGGCTTGATGGATAGGCTTTGGGGTAGTGCATTTGACAAAAAACCAAAGGAATTAGCAGTTTTGTTTGCAGCTGGTCGAGATGTTAAGTCATTGCCTGCTGCAGATGAGGTTTTAATTCCTTATGAGATTAAGGCCAGCAAAGCCTGGGCAAAAGCTTTGTTTGATCAAAAGATAATTGACAAGGATGTGCTTAATAAATTACTGCAGGGACTTGATGAATTACAGGAGCTTTATGATAAAGGAGAATTCAAGCTTGATCCCTTAAAAGAGGATGTGCATACTAATGTAGAATCTTTTTTGACTAACAAATTTGGGATAGATGTTGCAGGCAAGATTCACAGTGGCAGATCCAGGAGTGAGCAGGGTGTTGTTGATGTTTTGCTCTATATGAAAGACTTTAATGAGAAACTAAAAACCGAGTTGAAAGCTTTAATTAAAACAATAAACAAGAAATCACAACAGCATAAAAAAGTGATCTTACCTGCATACACTCATCACCAGCATGCAACTGTAACTACATTTGGAAATATGCTGGATAGTTACGGCAAAGCTCTTGAAAAAGATCTTGAAAAACTCAATTCCTGGAACGAATTAGAAGAGATTAGTCCCTTGGGAAGTGCTGCTGCTTATGGAACTACTTTTCCAATAGACAAAAACAAAATCAATGAGTATCTTGGTCTCAAAAAGGTTTTCAAAAATGAGATACAGGTAATGAATTGCAAAGGAGATGCAGAGACACTTATGGTTTTTAATCTTGCAATGCTTATGAATCATTTGTCCAGTTTAGCTCAAACACTTATTATATTTTCAACAAAGGAATTTGGTTTTGTAAAGATTAGTGATGAGTATTCAACTGGAAGCTCAATAATGCCGCAAAAGAAAAATCCAGATCCCTTAGAGGTTATGAAGGCAAAGGCTTCGATGTGTCATGGCTATCTTATGAGTTTACTTAGTATGAGTAAAGCTCCTTTTATTGGCTACAATCGTGATTCTCAATGGGTCAAATATATTGTGATGGATGCTATCCAAGAAGTAAAGCTTGCACCAAAGATAATGAAGGGTGTAATTGAAACCTTAGAAATTAATAAAGAAATGATGCAAAAGCAGGTTGAGTCAGGATTTATTCTAGCTCAAGGCCTTATGGAAGCTTTGTCAATGAATAAAAAGATTCCAATGAGGCAGGCAAAAATAGCAGTAGAAAAAACAGTGAAACAATCTGAGAATAACTTTGAATTAGATGTGCTGAATAAAAACCTCAACACACAGGTAACCAAACAAGAGTTTGAGAGTTGGCTTAATCCAGAAACAATAGCTAAAAAACAGATGAAAAAATGAAAAATTTTATTTCACTAAAGGAATTGAATAACTAAAAAGTGGTGCAGAGGCTCACGGTCACTGTGTTCGGTGGGTGCCTAAAAGCACCAATCTCACTTCATTACATTTTGTTCCTGGGTTGCTCTGGCAACTAATCTCACTTCGCTTTGCTCCGTTCCTGAGTTGTAAAGCTTCGCTTTCCAACCAATCCCCACAATAAAGCCTTAAGCTATGCTTAAGGTCAGGAACGTTAGTGACATGATGTGGGGTATTGTCGCCTCTGCTTTGACTACCACTTTTTCGGAACTTGAAAATGTGAAACATTTTCTGTTCAGGAAATCAAAGATTTCCTTGAATTGAAAATTTCACACTGAAGCTTTCAGCTACGCTGAAA